>JAIVJC010000051.1:0-13407 GCA_020200235.1 Acidobacteriota bacterium
ATGCTGAAGTTGCTCGGGGTGGTGGTGCACACCCCCGTGCAGGTGAACGTCACGTTCAGAGTATCCGAGGAGCCGTACGCCTGAAACGAGAAAGTGAACTGGCCGTTAGAAGAAGTGACGGTGGGGTTACTCGGCACGCCATTGTTCTCGACCTTGGTGCCGTTGATCTTGGCATTCATGGCCATAATGTGGCTGGCGCGAACCTCGACGCCGGCCATTAAACTGAAGAAGACCAGCGCGCCGAGGGCGACGACAGGTTTGAGCGCCCTTTTCGCGCCGCGCTCAGTGAGCGTGCGGCTTGGCAGCGGATGGGTCGCGGTCATGGGGTTATCCTCCTTATGCAAACAGGGCAATGGACTACTTTTCAGGTTAAACATCCGAACCCAGACGCCGGAGCGGGGCGCGGCAGATGCCTGGGAAGCGAAGAGGAGTGAGAGGACGTTCGCGCCCCGCGAAAGGAGCGGCGAGACAGTCCGCGTCACGGCTCTCCCGAAAACCTTTCCGGCGTGACGGGTGCGAGCAGCACCAGCGAGTGCGTAACAAACTTGGGGGGGACAAGTTATGAGAGGAGGCGACCGCCGGGAGGCTGTGTTCGAGCGAGGATGCACGGCAAGACTCTCCTAGAGCGAGTTATAGAGAGCGAGGGACGCACTCTGCGGATTGATGCCCATGCCCTGTGCTAGTCGGGGCAGCAGGGCGAGGGTGTTGGCGCAAGATGCCGGGCTAACCTCTCCCGGGACGCTCGATTGCAGTGCGCGGAATATAGCGCACTGATTCCGGGGCGTCAACACGCGAGCGTACGAAGTCCCCACACCACATAACGCGCCGAACAAGGGAGAAACCTATCAGTAAAAAATTCCCGCGCAGGATTTAAGGGCTCAGTTAAGCGAGTAATTTCGTGCGCGCGCGATGTTATAGTCGTCGCCAATGCACGGGCTGACCAAGATCGTCGTCTATTCTCTCATCGCGACCTGCGCGATCATCGCGAGCGTGTACCTGAGCTGGTGGTTGCAGTCGCAGCTGATGCTGCGCGCGGCGAGGCGGCGCAAGGTGCGCGCGATGCGCCGCAGGCTGTGGGCTGATCCGGGCGAGGTCGAGCGTCTGGACTTCGCGGCGGGTCCGGGCGGGCGCGACGGAGCGCCGCTCGCGCCCTTCCGCTTCGTCGCCGAGCACTCGACGGGTTCGAGCCCGTGCCTGTCGGTCTTGGACGCGCGCGGCAGGACCTGGCGCGTGAAGTGGGGCGACGAAGTTAAATCAGAGACCTTCGCGACGCGGCTCGCGTGGGCTGCCGGCTACTTCGTCGAGCGCGCGCACTACGTCGCCGAGGGCTTGATCGAGGGCGAGTACGAGTTGACGCGCGCGCGCGAGTGCGTCGGCGAGGACTGCGCGTTCCGCGACGCGCGCTTCGAGCTCGACGAGGCGGGCGTGCGCAAGCTCTTCGACGAGCACGGGTGGGCCTGGGACGACAACCCGTTCGCGGGCACGCACGAGCTGGCGGGCTTGAAGATCATGCTGATGCTCACGTCGAACTGGGACAACAAGGACGTGAGAGACGTGTCGCGCGGCTCGAACACCGCCATCTTCGAGCACCGGCTGGAGGACGGCACCATCGAGGCGCGCTACCTCGACATCGACTGGGGCGCGTCGATGGGGCGCTGGGGCGATCCCTTCACGCGCACCAAGTGGGACTGCGAGGGCTACGCCGCGCAGACCGCGGAGTTCGTCACGGGCGTCGAGAATGGTCTGGTCAAGTGGGGATACGTCGGTCAGCGCACGGACGACGCGCGCGAGCGAATCACCATCGCCGACGTGCGCTGGCTCTATTCTTACGTCGGTCGCATCACGGATGAGCAACTGCGCGCGGGCTTGCGCGTGAGCGGCGCGACCCCGGAAGAGATCGAGTGCTTCACCGCGGCGATCCGCGCGCGCATCGAGCGGCTCGCGCGCGTCTGCGAAATGAGCGATGGCGGGCTTTGAGAGAGGGGCGGCGGAAACGGAGCCGGCGCGACCTGACTCTCGCGCGTGCGCAATCGAGATCAAGAGGGCGGCGCGCTTGATTGACGCAGAGCTCCTACGAGCACGGGGTGCAGCAAGGCTTGCAATTAAGAACAAACATTGGTGGATTCCTGAGCGGCATTCGATGTGGTAGACCGAGTAGCCGGTGAGGTGATCAAATGAGGGCTATCAAGGCGCTGCTCCTTCTTATCATTCCTGCCGCCGCGGCCGCCCATCCGGGCGGGGGGCTCATCGCCCTGGATGCCAATACGGTGATCTTCGGGGACTCGACGTACAACGCCGTCTGGCGGCTGGAGAAGGGCAGAAAGCCGCGGGCGCTAGTGAAGAACTTTCACGCGCATTGGACGACTCGCGGCTTGGACGGTCACGTCTATTCAGAGTCCTTCCAGCAGATGGGCGGCGCCGCTTTCCGCATCGACGCGGACGGCGGCAAGCATGTCAAGGTTGCCGAAGAGTCGCATGTAGCCGCCTTAGTCTTCGCCGTCGGCAGACGCGGCGAACTCATCTTCCAGAAGGGGGCGCGGATTATGGAACGGCCCCCCGGCGGAGCCGTGACGCGGTTCCGAGGCTCGGGTGATGTCGCGCGGGGCGAACCGCCTTTGCAGCAGGTCATCGCTTACACTTGGGCGGACGACGGGACCCTTTACCTCTCCGACGGCGGCCACCTCCGACGCGCGGGGGGCGACGGCGTCGTGCGGTTGGTGGCCCGAATCGACGGCAAGCTGATCGAGCCGAAGATCTGGAACTCGACGGGTGCGCCGCGGATTTGGAGCATCGCGATCGACGAGCGTCAACGCATCTATGCGGCACTCCCTGACATCGGTCAGGTCGTTCGCGTCGACGCGGACGGCTCGCAGCACGTCGTCGACCGGAGCCTCGGCGGTTGGCGCGTCACGGCGGTGGCGACGTTCGGCGATTCCGTCTTCCTGCTCGAAAGCAGCGACTCGACCAACGCCGGTCAGCGCGTGCGGGTCATCCGCGGTTCCGGGAGGGTGGAACTGCTGGGCCAGGTCGAGCCTTAAGGTCTCCGCCGCCACTGCGGGGCGGCGGCACGATTGTCGCGGGTTCCCGTCCAACTGCCGAGAGTCTGGCACGATACAGGGGCGACTTGCCGGCTGAGACGCTCCTCGCGTGGCCCGAGGAGGTGGCGAACGCCAGAGCCGAGACTCTGTCGGCTGAGGGCGTCAGGCGGCTCGATAGAGAGAGGCTGGTGGCGCGATCCGGCGCGGAGCAGGGCTCGGGGTTCAGCGGTAAGAAGAATGTAGTCCTGGCGGTCGTTGCCGTGGTGATGATCGTAGGACTGGCAATCGTCCTCGCCCACAACGGGGTTGATACGAATGTCAGTTGCGACAATGATCCCCTCGCGCCCAACTGTATCCGTCGATCGTCGTGGTGTCTGACTTTAGCGGCGACGGATGCGATGCGGCGGGGGAGTCTGTGATGCGCGATAAGACAGGAGTGCGTTGGGGGAGAGTGATCGTCGCGGGGCTGCTGACGGAGATCGGCGTCGTCCTCATCATCGTCGCGGCGGTCACCGTCTACCGTTACGCCGCGTCGCCGACCGAAGCCGAGTATCAGGCGTTCGCCGACCGCGCCGGGTTTTACGTCGGCACCTGCGGGGGCGCGCTGCTGGCTTTCCTGTTCTCGTCGTGGGTCTGCCGCTCGCTCGGCGCGGATTTTATTCTCAACGGTTTGCTCGTCGGCTGCGTGGGCGTGCTCCTGCACGTCGCGTTGTTCGTCGCCTCGGGCGCGGGGTTTCAGAAGGCGTACCTGGTCGCCGACGGGCTGAAATTAGCGGCGGGCGCGCTGGGCGGGTATCTCGCGCGGGGGCGCTACAGTCGATCCACTGAATCTCTACCGCAATGAGCGGGCGCCGAATAGCAGTTCACACGGAGCGAACGCCGATGCAATGGCTTTACCTCGTCGCCGCGATCCTCGGCGCCGTCCTCCCGCTCTCGCAGCTCTACCCCTTCCTGTGGGAGCACGGCTTCGACGTGCCGCTGCTCTTCAGACAGCTCTTCCAGAACAACGTCTCGGCGTTCTTCGGCGTGGACGTCATCGTGTCGTCGGTCGTGTTGTGGCTCTTCGTCTTCTCAGAGGGGCGCCGGCGCGGCATGAAGAACCTGTGGGTCTACGTCGCCTGCAACCTGGCGGTCGGCGTCTCCCTCGCGCTGCCGCTCTTCCTCTTCTTTAGGGAGCGCAGGCTCGACGCCCAACGTCGCGTTTAAGCGCCCGGATTTATGGGGCTGCATGTTCAGGCGCCGACGCCGCGAAGGGCTTGGGTTTTCGCGCGGGACGTCCGCTGTCGGTCGCGCGCTCCCATCAGAGTTGCTTCACGTAGGCGTCTAACTTCGCACGCTTGATGCGCCAGCCCTTCCCGGTCCTGAGAGATTTCAAAGTGCCTTTCTTCATCGCCTCGCAGAGATGTCTGCGCGACAGTCCCGACAGCGCCGCGGCTTCCGGCAAGCTCAGCATGAGCTTGTGCGCCGCGTCGGCGACCGAGACGCGAGAGACCGGCGCGGCGCTGGCCCGCAGCCCCTCGAGTGCTGACGCGAGCCGCTCCAGCGTGCCCGATGACGCGGCGGCGACCGGCGCGAGGTCCTGGATTTCGAGGACATCGACGGCCGGGGTCGGGGCTGCACCGGGAGCGGGGACGCCGGGTAGAAACCCGTCCATCTTCTCGATCAGATGCTGCAATTCGCTTTCGCTGAAGAGTCCCCCGTCGGTCCCCTCAGCGCGATGTTCGCACTCGCTCGTCGCGCCGGCGTCCGCTAAGCGCCGGACGAGCTCTGCGTAGCCGTTGCGCGCCGCCATCGTCATGGCGGTATCTCCCGCCTCGTCGGTGAGATTCGCGTCGGCCCCGTAGGACAGTAAGAGGTCCAGACTCTCCACGCTCTTCTCGCCGGCCGCCTGCATGAGCGCGGTGCTGCCCTTCTGATCCCTGTCGTTAACGTCCGCCCCGGCGTCGATCAGCGGGCGCGCGAGTTCGGTGTCGTTCAGGGAGACGGCGAGCCTGAGGGCGGTCCAGCCCTTGTTGTTCTTGACGTGTACGTCTGCGCCCGCGGCGAGCAGCGCCCGCGCGATCTCGGCGTAGCCTTTGACGGTCGCCCACATGAGCGGAGTCCACCCCTCGCTATCAGTGGCGTTGACGGCGGCTCCGGCGGACAGCAAGAAGTTCACGTCGTCGACGTCGCCGAGCCGGACGGCGTCGAACAATACGGTCTCGCCGATCTCCGCCGACCCGTTGGGGTCGGTCTGGGACGCGCCGTCCGGATCGCCGGCGGTCAGCTTCTTGGGTGTGGCCATTCTCAGGCTGGTCGTGCTGTTCTGTTTACGGTTCATAGTCATTGGCGTCGCCCCCTGGATGATTTCCTCGCGGTCATGGTTACGGGCGGTTCGGGCGGCGTGGCGTTCAGGACCACGCGCATCCGGACCTGGTTGATGAGTGCCTCCAGGTACGTGGTGAAGCAGTGGAGGACGAAGGAATGGCGGGCCGAGCCCTGGCTGGAGATGACGTCCCTCGCGATGCCCTCGAACTCGTCCCAATCCTTGTACATCAGGTGGTGCATCGAGCCGCGGCAGAAGGTCCTCAACTCCTGAAGCAGCAGGGCGCTTGCCTCCGTGTCGGGCCGCTCGCCGGCGCGGCGCGCGAGCCGGAGGAGCGCGGTCAATTCCTGGAGTAGCACCGCCGACTGCTTGAGCCGCGCGCGGTAGTCCTCGAACAGGAACTCGCCGCTGGCCTGCGGCTCGAACACGCGGACGAGCGTCAGCGTCGACTGCTCGAAACAGTTCGAGAGGAGCCCGTGCGCCCGCATGGTGTCGGCGCGGACATCTTTGGGAGAGCGCCCGTCGCCCAAGCCGGCCAGCTCGCGGCCGAATACCTGTTTCAACTCGTGCCGCAGTGCGAAGCTCATGCCGTCGAGCACCTCGGACAGGGGGCTCTTGAGTCCCTTGACCCGCGAGGCCCGCGTCTCGATGAAGCGTATGAGGGATTTGGCCTCGCCGTCGATGAGGTCGAAGGTGCCGAGTGTGACGGGGAGCGGGCCATCCTCCCTCACGTTAATCTCGACGAGGCGCAACAGCTCGCGCAGGCGTGAGAGCGCCGTGAAGGTGTGCCATATCGCTTCCTCGACGGCGGCGCTCTTAATGCCCTTGAGGATAGAGTCGAACTGCTTTTGCAGTCGGGCCCGGTCCCGGTTGTTGGCGGGGGGTTGTGGCTTAACGTGCACGCCCGCGGCGGGCGGCGGGATCACGTGCGTGCTGACACGTTTGGCGTAGCTTGTAGCAGCCATTTTTCGATTACCGCTTTCAAGGTGGCAAGAGATTGGGGAGGGGAGAGACGAGGACCCACCCGGAGCTATTACAAGCTCCGTGCCGCGGGATGTGAGTCACGATTGCGGGGTAATTGCCCTACCACGGCGGGCGCCGGTTGACCGGCAGCGAGCAGAATGAGAGTGGTCAAGTCTTTCTGACGGGGGGAATCATTACTTTAATTGGCGGGCGGGCGCGTCTCGGCTTGATCGGTCAAGGACCGTAGTCGCGCGGATTGAACTCGTGCAGGAACCAGTCGCGCAGCGGGCGGTGCCCGAGCGCGTCGTACCAGCCGAAGCGCATCATCTCCTTGGGAGCGCGTCGCCGTGCGCATGAACTTCAGCCACGCGCGCACGCGCTCGGGGGGCGGGGCGGCGAGGTCGGAGAACGGCAGGTGCAGCCACTCCTCGATCCCGGAGTCGAACGCGAGGCGGTGATCACGCTCGACGTCGTGCTCGATGAGGCTGCACACGCGCGCGACCCCGACCTTTTCGACGAGCGCGCGGTAGCCCGCCGCGCCGGGCAGCGCGCCCCTGTAGATCGCGTCCGTGACCTTCGCGAAGTTGCGGATGGGCACGCCGAACTCGTTGCGCGGCGACCGCGACTTCGCCCACTGAACCAGCCACACCACCTTGTCTCCTCCTCGTGCTATAGGAAAAGCTCTCGCTTATATTCCCGGCAGTGCGCGCCGATCAGTTCAAGTAACCGCCCGGCTCTTCGTCCGTGAGCTTGGGTGGCGAGGCGGGCAGCGCGGTCGCCTCCTCCTCGAGGCTCCAAATCTCGTACATCTCCGGCGGCACTTCCGTCACGAAGCGCGAGGGTCGCTGCAAGACGGTCTGTCGCGTGTAGTCCGTGACGACCTGCGGGTAGGCGATGTAGAGCTGATCGCGCGCGCGCGTGACGGCGACGTACCACAGCCGCCGCTCCTCCTCCTCGCCCTCGGCGTCGCGCAAAGATCGCGGGCTCGGGAACTTCCCGTCTGCCGCCCAGACGATGAAGACCGCGCGCCACTCCAAGCCCTTCGCCTGGTGGACGGAAGTGAGCGTCAGCAGTTCGTCCTCGTCGTCGCCCTGAACCACGTCCTCGCCCGTCAAAGGCTGCGGCGCGCCGTAGCGCTCGGTCGAGAGCAGAGCCAGCTCGGACAGAAACTCCTCCGTCGAGTTGTAGCGCGTGCTGTACTGCGCGAGCTGGCGCAGGTCTTCGAGCCGCGCGTCGGCGTTCTCGTAGGTCGCCGAGAGGTAAGCCTCGTAACCTTTCGCGAGGACGAGCTCGATCTGCCGCGCCGGGTTGTCGCGACTCTCCTGACTCGCCAGCTCGTCTAAGAGCGCGCGGAACTCCGCCCAGCTCGTGCCGCGCTGCCTGACAGCCGCGTCCGCGCCGCCGCGCAGCACGAGCGCGAGCGGATCGGGCGCGAACGTCAACTGCTCCCAGACGCGCGCCGCGGTCGCCGCGCCGACGTTCGGGACGAGCTTCAGCACGCGCTTCCACGCCAGCTCGTCCTTCGGGTTGGCGACGAGGCGCAGGTACGAGACCACGTCCTTGATGTGCGCCTGCTCGAAGAAGCGCACGCCGCTGCGGATGCGGTACGGGATGCCGCGGCGCGTCAGCTCCAGTTGCAGTTCGAGCGAGTGGTAGTGCGAGCGGTAGAGCACGGCGACGTCTTCGAGCGGCGTGCCCTCGTCGCGGAGTTCGAGTATGCGCGCGGCGATGAAGGACGCTTGCTGATCGGCGTCGCGGCAGGGGACGAGCGCGGGCAGGAGCCCCAGGGACGGGCGCACGGCGCGCAACACTTTCGGGAACTGCCTGCGGTTCGAGGCGATGGAGACGTTGGCGAGGGCTAAGATTTCCGGCGTCGAGCGGTAGTTCTGTTCGAGCTTGTACTGCCGCGCTTCGGGGTACCGCTTCGGGAACTCGTAGATGTTCGTCCACTCCGCGCCGCGCCAAGCGAAGATCGCCTGCGCGTCGTCGCCCACCACCATCACGTTCCGGTGCCTGACCGCCAGGAGATCGACGATCTCCGCCTGGAGCTTGTTCGTGTCCTGGTACTCGTCGACGAGGATGTGCTCGAACTGATCGGCGTAGAGCGCGGCGATCTCGGGCTTCCCCATGAGCAGCCGCTTCCAGTTAAGCAGCAGGTCGTCGTAGTCCATCGCGTTGCGCGCGAGCTTGCGCTCGGCGAAGACCGCATCGACGCGCGCGATCTGTTGCGTCAGGGGCTCGAAGTGCGGGTAGCGGCGCGCGACCACTTCGGCGACGGGGCGATCCGTATTGTTCGCGTAGCTGATGATGTCCTGCAGGACTTCCGCCTTGGGGAAACGACGTGCGCGCGTGTCCACTCCGGCGTCGTCCACGCAGACGTTCAGGAGATCGCGCGCGTCCTCCGAGTCGAGGATGGTGAAGCTCTCGCCGTAGCCGAGCGCGGCGGCGTGCCGCCTGAGCGTGAGGTTCGCGATGCGGTGGAACGTGCCGCCCCACACTCGGCGCACGTCTCCGCCCGTCAACTGCTCGACCCGGCGCAGCATCTCTCTCGCGGCGCGGTTCGTGAACGTCGCGAGGAAGATGCGCGAGGGCGCGACGCCGTGCTCGACGAGGTAGGCGACGCGGTAGGTGATGGCGCGCGTCTTCCCCGAGCCCGCGCCCGCGATGACGAGCGCCGCCCCGGCGGGCGCGGTCGCCACGGCGAACTGCTCCGCGTTCAGCTCCTCGCGGTAGCGCGCGAGACGTTCGGGCTGGACGGCCGCGCCCTCTCTTTTGATGACGTAACGCTTCATCGTTTTCGGCTACGGGCTCTGGTATAGCACCAGAAGGAGATGGAGGAGATGGTCGTCGAGGCGACCGCCGGGGGCGGCGTCGTGACGGTCAAGATGCAGGGCACGAAGGAGCTCGTCTCCATCCAGATCGACCCCGAAGCCATCAAGGAGGGCGACGCCGAGATGCTGCAGGACCTGATCGTCGCCGCCGTCAACGAAGCCGGGCGCAAGGTGGACGAGGCGATGCAGTCGAAGCTCGGCGGCATGCTCCCGCCGGGACTCCTCTGATTGCGGAATGCGGATTGCGGATTGCGGATTTAAAATCCAATGAACGCGGACGAGATGAAGCGGCGCACGAGGGCTTTCGCGCTTCGCATCGTCCGCCTCGTTGAATCATTACCGCCGTCTCGCACCGCCGACGTCATCGGCAAACAGTTGTTGCGCTGCGGCACTTCGGTCGGGGCGAACTACAGGGCGAGTTGCCGGGCGAAGTCACCGGCTGATTTCATCGCCAAGATGGGAATCGTGGAGGAGGAAGCCGACGAGAGCATTTACTGGATAGAATTACTCGTCGAATCAGGCGTCGTTAGGGAAAGCCTCGTGGCGGACTTGCTGGACGAAGCCAACCAGCTCGTTGCTATAGTCGTCTCTTCGATCAGAACCGCGCGCGTAGGCAAAAAGTGATGATCTCTTTCAATCCGCATTCCGCATTCCGCATTCCGCAATCAAGCCATGCTTGAGTACGCCGAGCCCGTCACGAAACTGATCGACGAGTTCAAGCGCCTGCCGGGCGTGGGGCAGAAGAGTGCGCAGCGACTCGCCTTCCACGTGATGAAGATGTCGCAGCCGGACGTGGAGCGGTTCGTCGCGGCGCTCGAAGAGGTGAAGCGCAAGATCATCTTCTGCACGGTCTGCAACAACCTGACGGACGTCGACCCGTGCCGCTTCTGCGCGTCCACTTCGCGCGACCGCTCGATCATCTGCGTCGTCGAGGAGCCGCACAACCTCGTCTCGGTCGAGAAGACGCGCGGCTACCACGGCCTCTACCACGTGCTGCACGGGAGCCTGTCGCCTTTGCGCGGGATGAGCCCGGAAGATTTGCGGCTGGCGAACCTGCTGCCGCGCCTGCGCCCCGAGAACAACGACGGCGTCGAGGTGCGCGAAGTGATCCTCGCCACGAACCCCAACACCGAAGGCGAAGCCACCGCCAGCTACGTCAGCCGCCTCCTCAAGCCCCTGGGCGTGCGCGTCACGCGCATCGCGATGGGGATGCCCGTCGGCAGCGATCTCGAATACGTCGACGAGGTCACGATGGACAAGGCGCTCGCCAACCGGCACGAGATGTAGGGAGCTGTGAGCTGTTAGCGATTAGCTGTTAGCGATTAGCTGTTAGCGATTAGCCAGAGAGGAAGGCGGGAGGCGACTACGATTGTGTCGCCCCCCGCCTTCCGATTTCTGCTGCCTGTTTGGCTAAGAGCTCACCGCTAATCGCTAACAGCTCTTAAAACCTGACGTGCTCGACCGGCGCGTTCTGCTTGCAGTCGGCGCAGGCGTCGCCGCTGTCGTAGTACTTGGCGTCGAACTCGACGAGCGCCTTGATGGGCACGTCCTCGCCGAGCCGCTCGGGCGCGCCCTTGAAGCGGACGATGGTGCCGCAGCCGATGACCTTCGCGCCGAGGTCTTCGACGATCTTGACCGTCTCCTCGAGCGCGCCGCCCGTGCGGATGATGTCGTCGACGATGATGCACGGGTTGACCTCGCCGTTCTGGACGTACTGGCGGAACATCCGCTGCCCCTCCTCGCGCTCCGCCCAGTAGATCTGCTCCGCGCTCAGAGCCTCGCGCACGCCGAAGGCGACGGGGATGCCGCCCGGGCCGGGTGAGATGATGGCGATCTTCGGCAGCGCGCTCGAAATCTCCTTCTCGACGCGCAGCAGGCGCGAGAGCGCGACGGCGAGCACGCGCGCCGTGTCGTAGTAGCGGAAGGCGAGCGGCATCTGGAAGTAGTGCGGCGTGTGCTTGCCCGAAGGGTAGACGAAGTGCCCCTCGCGGTAGGCGCCCGTGCGCTTGAGGATGTCCATCACCTCGTCCGGAGTCGGAATCAGTTGCACCATATAACCAAGTCTCCTCGAAACAGAGATCAGAGATCAGAGATCAGTCAGTGAGCGCACAAAGGGAATCCGGAATCACTGATGTCAAAATTAAATCCGCAATCCGCATTCCGCAATCCGCAATTCGGAGACTGACCTCTGTTTTCGACAGCATATCACTACTCGCCGCGCCGCGCCGCTGTTTCGAGCGCGAGATCGATGAGCCGCCGCTGATCTTTCGACAACCCCGTTGGCAGCGCGCCGCGCTCGAACCACTCGACCGCGCTCACCTCCGCGCTCGCCGCCCGCGCGTCACCGGCGCGCAGCGGGCGGGCGAGGAACAGGATTTCGACCTGCTGCGTCGCCGCGAGCGTGCGCACGGCGACGAGCCGCGCGTCTTCCACTTCGAGCCCCGCCTCCTCGCGCAGCTCGCGCCGGATCGCGTCTTCCGGCTGCTCGCCCTTCTCCATGAAGCCGCCCGGGATGCCCCACCCGCTCCCCCTGCGGAAGGCGTGCTTCAACAGCCTTCGCCAGCAAGTCCTTCAGCATCCGGCGCCGATGATAACTCAGAAGCCGTGACAAGTGACGGGTGACAGGTGACAGGCAAGACAGTCGCGAGTCTGGAGTCTGGAGTCTGTAGTAACTCAATTCGCATTTATCTTCGACCCCAGACTCACGACTCACGACTTTTCTCATCACTTGTCACTGTTTACTTGTCGCTCCTTTGTTGTATGATTGCCCGCAAAAGTTTTACGATCCGCACGGACAGTTTTAGCGTCAGACACCCCGACTATTTCAGAAGGATCGGAAGCGTCAATGTCAACGAACGAGATCGCAGCCCAGCCCCCCGGCGCGCCGCCGGTGGCGAAGGAAGCGCCGACCGAGCAGCAAGCGTCGCGAGACGGCGCGCCGAAGCGTTTCGCCAAGGGGCAGACCGTCTGCAACGAGAAGAACGCGAAGGGCAAGCTCTGCAACGGTCACCTGAAGCAGACGAGCCCCGCTAACGAGAACGCGCTCGAACACCTGCGCGGCGAGGACGTGCCCTACAAGTGTCAGACCTGCGGCACGCTCTACCTGGGTCCGCCGCTCGGACATCTGCGCGACCCGCGCAAGCAGATGCGCTTCGTCGAGAAAGAGCTGGTCGAAATCCTGATGGCGGCGGGCGGCACGCTCCCCGCGTTCAAGAAGAACGCGAGCGGCGCGTTCGTCCCCGCTAGCGATGCCGCGCACGCGCCCGCGGCTAAGCCAGCGGCGACTCCCGCGGCGGGCGCGAAGCCTGCCGCCGCTCCCGCGGCGAAACCCGCCGAGCCCGAGGAGACGCCCGAACAGAAACGCGAGCGCAAGAAAGCGGAAGCCGCAGCGCGCAGGGCGAACGCCGTCCCGATCCCCGGCGCGTCGGGTCCGCCGCCCGAAGGCGAGACGCCCGAACAGAAACTCGCGCGGCTCCGTGCCGTGGTCGAAGAGGCGAAACGTCGCAAGGAAGCCGCGGCGGCTGAATCGCCCGCACTCCCCTCCGACATCCCGCCGGCCGCCGCGACGACCTCGCCGACTTCCGGCACCGACTCTTCGCCTGCGGCGGACGCGCACCGACCCGCCGCCGAAGCGCAAGCCGCGACCGGCGCGGCTTCAGCCGCACCCTTGAGCCCCGCCGCCGCCACCGCCTCGCCCGCCGCGGGCGCGGAGACCGAGGCAGACCTCGCGCCCGACGCCTCGACCGAGCTGACGCCGGGCGCGCCGCGAGCCGAGGCGAAGGCGAAGTCGGGCTCGCACTCCGGCTTCAAAGTCCCCGCCGAGCTCCTGCCCGTCGCGGGCGAGACGCACGAGCAGAAGATCGAGCGCCTGCGCCGCACCGTCGAAGAGGCGAAGCGCGCCGCCGGGAAGCTCTGATCTCGGAACTAAGTCACCCGGACTAACCGCAAAACAATAAGCGCGTGCGAAGGATCGTCCTCCGCACGCGCTTTGAAATGTTCGTCTCAGTCTTTCTGCTTCTCGATCAAAGCTCGCGCACGGTCAGGCCCTCGCGCGCGAACTTCCAGTCGAGCATCTGCACGTCCGCTTCCTCGGAGAGCGCTCTCTCGACGTTCTCGCGCTGCCCTTCGGCGCAGAAGAACGCGATGCAGCCGCCGCCGCCCGCGCCGCAGACCTTCGCCGCCTCCGCCCCGTTCGCGAGCGCCTTCTCGACGAGCATCTCCATGCGCGGCGTCGTGATGTTGGGCGCGAGCCGCCGGCGGTTCGGGTAGG
>JAIVJC010000051.1:13517-24463 GCA_020200235.1 Acidobacteriota bacterium
CCCGCCAGTCGCCCGCCGCGAGCGCGGCGCGCACCCTGAGGGCGGAGTCGCGGATGCCCTCGAAGAGGTTGAAGATGGTCGGGTCGCCGTCGACGTGCGTCTTGAACATCTCCCAGTTGTTGATGCCTGAGAGGCGCGGCTCGCCCGTGTAGCAGATCGCGATGCGGCGCTCCAGCGTCTCGGCGTCGATCTTCAACTCCTCGCGCTCGATGCCGTCGGCGCGGAAGTGCATGCAGTTCGCTCCGCCGTAGAACGCGCCGTAGTAGTCCTGGAACCCCGCGGGCACGCGGATCACCGTGGTCTCGACGTTCGCCGCGATGGTGATGAACTTGCGCTCGGGGTAGCGGTCGCCGACCAGTCGGTTCAAGGCGCCGATGCACGCGATCGCCAGCGCGCTCGACCCTCCGAGCCCCGCCCCCGCAGGAGCCTGCGACTCCGCGATCAGGTGGAAGCCGACCTGCGGCTGGAAGAAGTGGACGAGCTTCGAGATCAGCTCGAGCCGCTCCTCGCGCACGAGTTCCGCCACGCCTGCGAGGTTCGTCTCGAAGGAGACCGCGCGGTCGCGCGACTCCAGGATGACGCGGTCGTCGTCCCTCGTCTCGATGCGGCAGCGCGCGCGCAGCGAGATGGCGAAGTTGACGGTCGCCGCGCCGGGGTGGAAGAGGTACAGGGGCCAGATGTCGATGGTGCCCCCGGCGATGTCGACGCGCGTCGGCGCGGTGGATTCAATAATCATGATTGCGGATTTCGGATTGCGGAATGCGGATTAAAGGATCAAGAGGCGGGCCGTCGCCTTCAATCCGCATTCCGCATTCCGCATTCCCCAATTCTCCTAGTCTCCGTCCTTGCCCGCGGCGCGGCGCTTGGTCTTGGGCTGCTCCTTCGGGCGGCGCGCGAGCGGGGCGGGCAGGTGCTCCCTGATCTCTTCGCCGATCTCTTTCAGCTTCTCCTCGGCGGCGTGCTCCAACTCGTGCACGCGCTCCGGGTCCGCCTCCTCCACCTTCGGCGAGAGCCAGTAGCGCTCCGCCAGGTAGAACGCGCCGACCCCGAGGACGACGATGACGAGCAGGAACTTGCCCAGCCGGTGGAAGTCGCCGATGAAGTTCGTGATGATGCTGTGGAAGAAGTAGCCCGCGCCGCTCAAGACGGAGACCCACGCGAGGCAGCTCACCACGGTCAGCGGCAGAAACCGCGTGTAGCGCATCTTCGCCACGCCGTAGAAGACGCAGCAGGCGGTGCGCATGCCGTAGACGTACTTCGAGAGGAAGATCGAGAGCGCGCCGAACTTCTTCGTCAGCCGCTCGATGCGCGGGCGGGCAGGAGCGTGATGTCGCCCTCGATCATCGCGAGGAAGAAGATGGCGTAGAGCCCGTACTGCTCGACGAGGTCGAAGAAGAATTGCTCCATGGCGAAGTGATGAGTGATGGGTGATGAGTAATGAGTGACAGGCTAAAACTCATCACTCATTACTCATCACCCATCACTTTATAGAGTCGCCATTCTACACGCAGAACCGCTTGTTTGACACCCCCACACCCCTTTGTTAACCTTCCGCCGTCAACCTCCCGCACAGTTTACCCGTGAGCCCCACTTGGGAGACCAAACATCATGACCACACAATCCCCTGACTCGAACTACATCGGCGTGGACGTTTCCGGCACGACCCTCAGCGCGGCGCTCGTCTCGGCGCAGGGGCGCGTCGTCGAGCGGCGCGAGGCGGCTCTGGAGCCCGACGGCGTGGCGCAGCAGGTGGCGCGCGCCGTCTCGGAGCTGCGCGACGCGAAGGGCGCGGGCGGCGTGGCGGGCGTCGGCGTCGGCGTCTCGGGGCTCGTGAGCCCGCAGACGGGGCGCGTCGTCGTCTCGAACGATCTCCCCGCGCTGGCGCGCGGCGATCTGCGCGCCGAGCTCTCGCAGGCGACCGGCTTCGACGTGCTCGTCGAGAACGACGCGAACGCCGCCGCCTTCGGCGAGTTCACTGCGGGCGCGGGCGTGGGCAGCCGCAACCTCTTCTACGTCACCATCGGCACGGGGATCGGCGGCGCGATCATCCTCGACGGGCGGCTCTGGCGCGGCGACTCCGGCTTCGCGGGCGAGTTCGGTCACATCACCATCGACCCGGACGGCGAGGAGTGCGTCTGCGGCAACACGGGCTGCCTGGAGACGGTCGCCTCCGCCCCCAACATCGTCCGCCGCACGCAGGAGCGGCTGCAACGCGACAGCACGTCATCACTTTCGCGCCTGGGACTCAAGCGCGACTTCAACGCCTCGGACGTGGCGCAAGCCGCCAACGACGGCGACGACTTCGCGCTCCTGATGCTCGAGCGCACCGGGCGCTACATCGGCACCGCGATCGCCGCCGTCATCAACCTCCTCAACATCGAGCGGATCGTCCTGGGCGGCGTCATCATGGAGGCGGGCGATCTGATTCTGGAGCCCATCATCCGCGAGGCGCGCAAGCGCTCCTTCCAGCCCTGCTTCGAGTCCACGCAGATCGTCGCCGCCACCCTCGCGCGCGACGCCGTCCCCGTCGGAGCCGCCATGCTCGCCCGCGACGCAGTCAATGATGTGGCTTGACTTAACCTGTTTTCCTTACTATCTCACAGGGAGGATTTCTTCACGCGCCTGTAAATTTGCTCTAAATACAACACATCAACTGCGGGCAAATATTGACAGCCATCCCGGGAGCTAATCCTTGTAAATAAGGTTGTCAATAACCAACTAACTTCGTACTATGCGCCCTTACAGTTTTGCACTTGCCCATCTGGCATCTGCTTGTGACATTAAACGGTCAAATTTACTGGTAGGGGAAGGTACAGCCAAACGTGAGTGTTCAGACGCCAGGGAAAAAAACCGCACATCAGCGGCAACAGTTCCGGCGCAACGATCTCTTGCAGCCCTTCTTAAAGTGGGCTGGTGGCAAGCGGCAACTCCTCCCCGAAATCCGTAAATACGTTCCCAAGCGATATAAGCTTTACTTCGAGCCATTCATAGGTGCGGCAGCGGTACTTTTCGACATTCAACCTCACTCAGCCGTCATTAACGATGCCAATGCGGAGCTGATCAATTGCTATCGCGTCATTAAGCAGGACCCGGAAGGGTTAATCACGCACCTGAGCCAGCACAGGAACGAGAAAAAGTATTTCTACCATCTCCGCGCGCTCGACCGCGATCCGAGTTTTGCCACTCTCACAGAGGTGCAGCGCGCCGCGCGCATCATCTACCTCAATAAGACGTGCTACAACGGGCTGTTCCGTGTGAATAGTCAGGGACAATTCAACGTCCCGTTCGGCAACTACGCGAACCCAAACATTGTTGACGAAGTCGTGATCCGCGCCGTTAGCCGTTATCTTAATGAGGCGAACGTAGAAGTCTCTAATGATGATTTTGCCGCTGCTGTAGACGGCGCGCGGCGTGGAGATTTTGTATATTTTGATCCGCCTTATGATCCCCTTTCCGACACCTCTTCTTTCACCGGCTACAACCTCAACAGCTTTGATAAGAACGAGCAGCGGCGGCTCAAGGTGGTATGCGACGACCTCACGCGGCGAGGCTGTAAGGTGTTACTCAGCAACTCGGCGACGGACTTTATCCGAGAGCTGTACGGGGATGCGTCCCGGTACACCATCGTTGAAGTAGAAGCCAGCCGCAACATCAACTCTGTGTCCACTGGACGCGGAAAGATTAGCGAGCTTCTTATCTTCAACAATTACGATGTCAAAGAATGATGTTGCCTGGGAAGAACTCTTTGAGACGCACCGCATACTAGCTCGCATCGAAGATAGCGGCGTCTTTGAGATATCCTCTGCAAACATCAATAAGCTGCGCGAGGCGCGGCTTATGACAAAGTTTGATCACAAGATCAATCTTCCGATTATCTTCAGGCAGCATGATCTAACCATTCAGCCGAACTCACGCGGCACGTACCTGATCGGGCATTTTCAAAGCTACCAAGAGATACCTGCGCCGCCCGACACCGACGAGGATATAGAGTCATTTCAGTTTCCAACCGAGATAGAAACCATTGATCCGACGCAACTCTCCTCAGAGTCCGCCGCGCTTCTGTGCGCCTATAACGCCGGCATCATCAACGATCTTTTTGAGGAGCCGACTACGCTTACCGTGTTAGGTAGGATGTCAACGGGGGAGTTCAGCTATCGCATCAACGACTCGCGGCAGGGCACGCCATATGAGATCAAGGTAGTAAACGCGCAATGCGAAATTGATAGCGGCTTTGAAGGACGACACATCTTTGCGGTTGTTGAAGCCAAGAATGAAACTGTTACGGACTTTCTAATCAGGCAGCTTTATTATCCCTATCGGCTGTGGACGGGTAAAACAAGGAAAGAGGTGATGCCCGTCTTTATGACCTTCTCAAATGACGTGTTCTCGTTCTACGTCTTTCGGTTCGCGGATGAGGCGTTATACAACTCGATTGAATTAGTGAAACGTAAGCGATACCAGATTGGCGCACGCGAGATTGAGCTTGAGGACATTATCCGGGCTCTAGAGGCATCAGCGGTCACGCTGGAGCCGGAGCAGATTCCTTTCCCGCAGGCAGATAGCTTTAGCCGGATTGTCGACCTGTTAACGCAAATATATGGTGCAGGCGTACTCTCGCAGGAAGATATAACGACTAACCACGCTTTCGATCTACGGCAGACGCAATACTATACAAACGCCGCCCGCTATCTTGGACTGGTCGAGCATCACTCGGATCGGAATTTAGGAGTTACCTACACCCTCACGCGCGACGGTGAGCGGATCATGGGGCTGAAGAATCCTCAACAGCGTAACCTAGCGTTAGTCGAAGCCATCCTAAAGCACCGGGTCTTTAACGATACCCTCCGGCTGTATATTTTTAAGCAGGCGGGCAGACCGACGGTTGAACAAGTGGTAGAAATTATGCGTGGGGCAGAGCTTGGCTTAGATCGACAAGGCACGACGACGATCCGCCGTCGCGCGCAAACCGTCCTTGCATGGATGGACTGGATTATGCGCCTCAAGCGAAGATAAATAGGAAAGTCCGTTGTACCTTCTGTGCTTCGCCACCGGAAACCCCAAAGGTATGCCGACAGCTATTAAGATCGCACAAGATATTTTGAAGAAGCACTAGTGGGCACTAAATCAACGATTGAGTGGACTGAATCAACGTGGAATCCGGTCACGGGTTGCACGAAGATTAGCCCCGGCTGTGATAACTGCTACGCGGAACGGCTGGCACTTCGCCTCCAAGCGATGGGTCAGCCGAATTACGTCAACGGCTTCAAGCTCACAGTCCAAGAACGGATGCTGGAGCTTCCGCTTAAGTGGAGATTGCCTCAGACGATCTTCGTCAACTCGATGAGCGATCTCTTTCACCGGGACGTGCCGACTGAATATATCCATCGAGTGTTCGGCGTGATGAAGCGGGCGCACTGGCATCGCTTTCAGGTTCTCACTAAGCGTTCGCTCCGACTCACGAGATTGAGCAAGGAGCTAGACTGGCAGCCGAACATCTGGATGGGCGTGAGCGTCGAAAGTAACGACTACAGTTTTCGCATCGATCACCTTCGTGACACGGATGCCCACGTTAAGTTTCTCTCACTAGAGCCGCTGCTCGGTCCGCTTCCCAAGTTGAAACTCAGAGGCATGGACTGGGTAATCGTCGGCGGCGAGTCAGGCCCCGGCGCGCGCCCGATGCGTGAAGAGTGGGTGCTCGACATTCGCGATCAGTGTCTCAAAGCGGGTGTGCCTTTCTTCTTCAAACAATGGGGCGGCGTTAACAAGAAACGCGCGGGGCGCGAGCTTGAAGGTCGCACCTGGGATCAAATGCCTGTGCGCCTCGCCGTCGCTTAGAATCTAAACCCAACCTCAAGAGCGGGCGCGCGTGCGGTTTCGCGCCCGTTTTGTTATGTTAAGCTCACAGAGATTAGCTTTAATTCAGGGCTTTTTTGTCTTCAGCTAATAGCTAACAGCTAATCGCTAACGGCTTAATAATGAACCCCGAACGCATCAGAAATTTCTCGATCATCGCGCACATCGATCACGGCAAGTCCACGCTCGCCGACCGGCTGCTGCAACTCACCGGCGCGCTCTCCGACCGGGAGATGTCCGAGCAGGTGTTGGACGACATGGACTTGGAGCGCGAGCGCGGCATCACCATCAAGGCGCACGCCGTCCGCCTCGACTACACCGCGCGCGACGGCGAAAGTTACGTCCTCAACCTCATCGACACGCCAGGGCACGTCGATTTCTCTTACGAAGTCTCGCGCTCGCTCTCGGCGTGCGAGGGCGCGCTGCTGATCGTGGACGCGTCGCAGGGCGTCGAGGCGCAGACCTTAGCGAACACTTACCTCGCCATCGACAACAATCTCGAACTGATCCCCGTCATCAACAAGATCGATCTGCCGGGCGCCGAGCCCGACAAGGCGAAGGAGCAGATCGAGCACGTCATCGGGCTCGACACCACGAACGCCGTCTTGACGAGCGCGAAGACGGGCGTCGGCGTCCCCGAAGTTCTGGAAGCCATCGTGCGCCACGTCCCGCACCCGAAGGGCGACCCCGCCGCGCCGCTCAAGGCGCTCATCTTCGATTCGTGGTACGACTCGTATCGCGGCGTCATCGTCCTCTTCCGCGTCATCGACGGCGAGATACGACCGGGCATGAAGATTCGCTTCTTCAACACCGGGCGCGACTACCAGGTCGAGACCATCGGCGTGAACCGCCCGCGCCCCACGCAGATCGACGCGCTCGGCGTCGGCGAGGTCGGCTTCATGACGGCTTCCATCAAGACGGTGGCGGACGTGCAGATCGGCGACACCGTGACGGAAGCCGCGCGCCCCACCACCCAGCCCTTCCCCGGCTTCCAGGAGATCAAGCCGCTCGTCTTCGCCGGGCTCTACCCCGTCGAGGCGAACCAGTACGAGGAGTTGCGCGACGCGCTCGACAAGCTGCGACTCAACGACGCCTCGTTCTTCTACGAGCCCGAGTCCTCGGTCGCGCTCGGCTTCGGCTTCCGCTGCGGCTTCCTGGGCCTCCTCCACATGGAGATCGTGCAGGAGCGTTTGGAGCGCGAGTTCGACCTCGATCTGATCACGACCGCGCCGGGCGTGCGCTACCGCGTGACGACGACCGACGGCGAAGTGGTCGAAGTGGACAGCCCCGCGAAGATGCCCGACTCCGTGCGCATCGTGAAGATCGAAGAGCCCGTCATCCTGGCGACCATTCTCTCTTCGGACGATTACCTCGGCGGCATCCTCCCCCTGCTCGAAGAGAAGCGCGGCGTGCAGAAGAAGTTCGAGTACATCGCCGAGAAGCGCGTGATGCTCGTCTACGAGCTGCCCCTGAACGAGATCGTGCTCGACTTCTACGACCGCCTGAAGTCGGTCTCGCGCGGCTACGCCTCGCTCGACTACCACTTCACGGAGTACTGGCAGAGCGACCTCGTCAAGCTCGACCTGCTGGTCGCGGGCGAGCCGGTGGACGCGCTCTCGATCATCGTCCACCGCGAGAACTCGGAGGCGCGCGGGCGCTTCCTCGCCGAGAAGATGCGCCAGCTCATCCCGCGACAACTCTTCGAAGTCCCGATCCAGGCGGCCATCGGCAACAAGATCATCGCCCGCGAGACCGTCAAGGCGATGGGCAAGAACGTCATCGCCAAATGCTACGGCGGCGACATCTCGCGCAAGCGCAAGCTCCTCGAAAAACAGAAGGAAGGCAAGAAGCGCATGAAGCGCGTCGGGCGCGTCGAAATCCCACAGGAGGCTTTCCTCGCCGTCTTGAAAGTCAGCGAGTAGTCGCAGGCGGCGAGTGGTCGAGTCGCTTCGCCGCTCGTCATTCTTCCTTCGCCATTACCCTTATGCACGTCACGCGAGTCGAACTCGACAACATCAAGGCTTACGAGCGCGCCGAGTTCTCGTTCGAGCCGGGGACGACCGCCATCGTCGGTCCGAACGGCGCGGGCAAGACCACGATCCTCGAAGCCATCGCGTGGGCTCTCTTCGACACGCTCGACTACTCGAAGGACGACTTCCTCCGCCGCGGCGCGAAGAAGGGATCGGTGCGCGTCACCTTCGAGGCGGCTGACGGGCGCCCCTACACGGTCTACCGCGACACGGGCAACGGCTACTACATCCACGATCCGGGCTTGGGCAAGAAGGGCAGGATCGCCGAGCAGCGGACGAACGTGCTGCCGCAGTTGCGGCAGCTTCTCGGCGTCGAGCCCGGCACCGACATCCAGTCGCTCTTCCGCTCGGCGATCGGCGTCCCGCAGGGCACGCTCACCTCCGACTTCCTCAAGCCCGCGCGCCAGCGCATGGACTCTTTCAACCGCCTGCTCAAGGTCGAGGAGTACCTGGAGAGCTCGAACCGACTGCTCAAGGTCGAGCGGCTGATCGGCGAGCGCATCAGTGAGGCGCGAGAGCGCATCGGGCGCGCCGAAGGCACGCTCGCGCGCTACGACGCGCTCGTCACCGAGCACGGGACTTACTCCGAGCGCGCCGCGGAGCTGACAGCCGCGCTCGCCGTCGCGGTAGGAGAGGCCGAGGCGCGCGCTCTCGCCCTCAAGTCGCTCGACGAGGCGGAGCGTCGCGTCACGGAGACGCGCGCGCGCTCCGAGCGTGCGGGCGTCGAGCGCGACGCCGCGGGGCGCAGGGTGCGCGACGTGCGCTCGGAGTTGGACAAGGCGGCGGCGGCGCGCGAGCGGCACCGCGCGACCGCAGAGGACTCGCGCGCGCACCTCGCAGCGCTCGGCGCGCTGAAGCGGCTCGACGACGAGCGGCAGGAGCGCGACCGCGCGCGCGCCGAAGCCGAAAGGGTCGAGCGCATGATCCTCTCCGCCGAGGCGGACGTGCGGCGGCTCTCCGACGCGCTCGCTTCGTCGAAGCAGGCGCAGGCGCAGCTCGCCGAGCTCGAACGGGGGATCGCGACGCAGGTCGCGCTCGAACGCGAGCGCGATCACGCGCGGGAGCTTCGCGCGCGCGCGACGGCCGCACGCGATCAGCTCCGCGTGCTCGACTCCGAACTCGACGAGCTGCGCAAGCAGTACGAGCGCACGAAAGATTCCCTGCGCCTCGCCGAGGGCGCGGGGTGGACGCCGGAGCAGGTCGAGCGTTTGCAAAGTGAGCGCACAGGTGTCGAGTACGATTTGAGTAAAGCCGAGCGCGCGAAAGCCGAGCGCAAGCCGCTGCTCAAGCAGCGCGACGAGCTCTCGAAGGAGATCGCGCGGCTGCGCGCGACCCTCTCCGCGTCAGAGCGCAAACTCGTCGATCTCGAACGGCGCGCGCGCGGCGCGCAGGAGCTGCCCGCGCTCGAGGCGGGCGGGCGCGAGTTGTCAGAGCAGGCGGCGCGTCTGCGCGCCGAGATCGCGCGCGACGAGAAGACGCGCGAGGAGACCAGGGGAGGCGTCTGCCCCGTCCTGCGCGAGCGCTGCACGAGCTTCAGCGCGGGCCAGAGTTACGAGGACTATTTCACGGGTCTCATCAGTGAGAACCGCGCGCAGTTGAAGACCGTGCAGGCGGAGGCGGCGCGCGTCGAGCGGGCTGTCGCCGCGGCGCGCGAGGCGGGCTTGGCGGTCGTGCAGTTGGAGGGCGAGCGCGAGCGCGCGGCGCAGGAGCGCGCGCGTCTCTCGGATCGCGAACAAACCCTCGCGCGGATCGACGAGAGGCTCGCGGCGATCCCCTTCGACGAGGGCGCGCTCGAACAGTTGCGCGCCAAACTGCTGGGGCTCGACGCCGAGTTAGTGCCCGCGCGCGAGGCGCTGCAACGCTTCGCGCAAGTCCAGCCCCTGCGCGAACAGCTCTCGGAGATCGAGTCGCGCGGCAGGCGCACGAAGGAGCAGCGCGCGGAGCTAGCCGCCGCGGCGGGCGGGATCGAGAATCTCGAAAAGGAGATCGCCGAGACGGAAGCGCGCCTGCGCGCGCTGAACGACCCGCGCGGTCGCGCCTCCGCCGTGCGCGCAGAGGCGGAGCGCGCCGCGTCGCTCGAGACGCAGGTCGCCGACGCCGGCAGCGTGATGCGCGAACTCGAAGCCGAGCGCAAGACCTTCGCCGCGGGGCTCGCGCGCTTCGCCGACTTCGACGCGCGCTGGACGGCTGGCGTCGCGGAGCGCGAGCGAACCACGAAAGCGCACCACGAGCATTTAGAGAGCGCCGCGTTAGCCGCCACGGTCGAGGCGCGCGAGGGCGAGGTCGAAGCCGCGTCGAAGGAGTCGGAGGCGGCGGCGCGCGAAGCCGAACAGGCTGAGCGCGCGCACGCGGGCGCCGTCGCCGCATACGACGCGGCTCTACACGCCGCCGAGCGCGAGGCTCTGACGCTCGCGCGCTCGCGCGCCGCCTCGCTCGCCGCGCAGCTCGAATCCGCGAACGAGCGCGCCGCGTCGCTCGCGGAAGAGATCGCGCGGCTCGAAGAGGTGCGCGCGCAGTGGCAGGAGGAGTTGAGGGAGCAGCAGAAGTTGAAGCGCCTCGACGAGGCGACCGAGTTCATGCGCGAGACGCTGAAAAAGGCGGGACCGGAGGTGACGAAAAGTTACGTCGCGCACATCTCGGTCGAGGCGAACCAGCTCTTCCGCGAGATCACGGGCGAGGCGGGTCGCACTCTGCGCTGGACGAGCGACTACGAGATCGTCGTCGAGGAGGGCGGCTACGAGCGCTCCTTCGTCAACCTTTCGGGCGGCGAGCAGGTCGCCGCCGCGCTCGCCGTGCGCCTCGCGCTCCTGAAGCAGCTCTCCGACATCCGCGTCGCCTTCTTCGACGAGCCGACGGTCAACATGGACGCCGAGCGCCGCGAAAACCTCGCCCGACAGATCGGGCAGGTGAGCCACTTCGATCAGCTCTTCGTCATCTCGCACGACGACACGTTCGAGGAGACGGTCGATCACGTCCTCGTGCTCTCGCGCCGCGAGGAGGGGGTGGCGGCGTGAACAGCAAGTCGGAAGGATGAAGGATGAAGGATGAAGGATGAAGTAGAGT
>JAIVJC010000162.1 GCA_020200235.1 Acidobacteriota bacterium
AAGGGAGGCTCAGCGTGCTGCGTGAAGTCCACCGCGTGCTCAAGCCGGGCGGTCTCTTCCTCTTCTCGTCCCACAACCGCGACCACGCGGGCTTCAACAAACTGCCGTGGCAGGAGGGCGTGGAGTTCAACCAACTCTACCTCAAAAACGTCCTCTACTGTCTCTACCACCTGCCCAGGCACCTCCGGATGAAGCGGCACGAAGTCCACGCGGGCGAGTACGCCGTCGTCAACGACAACGCGCACGGGTTCTCGCTACTCACTTATTACATCTCCATCCCCGCGCAGATCGAACAGCTCGCACGCTTCGGGTTCACTTCAATCGAAGCCTACGACATGGAAGGCGTACTCACCTCACACGACACGCGCTTCCCGTGGATTCACTACCTCGCGCGCAGGTGACGCCGGACGGAAGACTCGCCGCCCGCGGCGGTCTGATCGATCTCACGCCCCTTCTAATCTCGCGCAATCGCCGCGGCGCGACTAACCCTCAACCTGTCCGCGACCGCCCAATGAATCGCGCCGAGGATCGTCGCCGCGTCGAGCGTCGAGATGACGGGGACGAGGAGAAGCAGCCGCGCCGCGTTGCGCGCGGGCGTCGCGGGGAAGCTCCGGCGGTTACGCCGCAGCGCGACGACGGCGCGCGCCGTCTGCATGAGCAGCCACAGCCCGGCGACCGCCGCGAGCCAGCGCGCCCCGAGCGCGAGCGACGGCAGCGCGCATAACAGGAGCGCCGCGTAGCGACCGACGACAGCCGCGTGCCACTGCCGCCACAGACCCGCGCGCAGGTTGTGCCGCGAGTAGAGCGTGAACCGCTTGAAGGTGCGCCACAGCGTGGGCTGCATCTCCCACGAGACGAGCGCGCGCGGCGCGTAAGCCACGCGAAAGTTCCCCCCACTGATCTTCTCCATGAAGAGGATGTCTTCGCCCGAACGCAACTCCTCCGCGAACCCGCCGACCTCCTGCCACACCTTTCGACGTACGAGTGACGATCCGACGCACGGCGGCGTGATGCTCACCCCGTCAAATTCCACCGGCGGCGCGTAGGCGTAGGCGATGGCGGCGCACTCTTTGAAAAAACTATCCGTGATCGGCTCCCACGAGCCGAAGACCGCATCGACCGTCGGATCGCGCTCGACCGCCTCGGCGAGTGCTTCGAGCCAGACGGCGGCGGGGCGCGTCCCGGCATCGATGAAGGCGAGCCAGTCGGACGACGCGCGCGCGGCAGCGAGGTTGCGCCCGCGACCGGGCAGCGCCGCGCCCTCGCGCATCAGACTCACCGGCTCGCCGCGGCGCGCGTACTCGCCGACGATCTCAGCCGTCCGATCCCGCGAGCCGCCGTCCGTGATAACGATCTCGTCGGCGCGGCGCGTCTGGGCGAGCAAGCCGTCGAGCAGCACGCGGATCGAATCCTCCTCGTCCCTCACGGGGACGACGACGCTGATTTTGATTTCGTCCATTCTCGCCGTTAGAAGCCGTCAAATGTTTCCCGCCGCGCCCCGCGCGATTTCGCGGATTATAGCCCACAATCACCATGCCGCCCGGTTATCACCCCCCGGTTCGCGGCTCGGATGCCAACTAAAAGCCCTGGCCGGTCATCTACAAACAGGATGATCTTCGGCGACTCGGGCAGCCGCACGCGCCGCAGGTGGGCGTAAATCGCGCGCGGGCAGGTGCGTCGTTGATAGTCTCTGAGCGGCGCGAACTTTAGAGACCGTCCGACTAACCCGGCTTGAACAGACTTCATCATGTGTGACAGACTTGATTCCCGAATCGTCAACAAAGTTTGCGCCTCGCCCCGGCGATTGAAGCCTTCAGAGGTCAGCGACGTTCGCGCGCCGCTTCGGAATTTATATTTGATGGAATGATGAAGATGTCTAAAAAAATATTTCTCTGGCTCGCGATTGTTTTCGCGGCGACGCTTCTCGCCGCGCCGGCGCGCGTCGCGGCGCAGTCTCAGGCGGGGCGCGACACCGTCATCGTCCTCCCGTTCGAGAACACGACGAGCCAGCGCGAGTACAACTGGATCGGCGCGAGCTTCGCCGACTCGCTGGCGGAAATCTTCGCGCACGCGCCCGGCCTCGGCGTCGTCTCGACCGACGAGCGCGAGCTGCTCTACCAGCGGCTGCGCCTGCCGCTCACCTCCTCGCCCTCGCGGGCCACGGCGATCAAGATCGCGCGCGAGGCGAAGGCGACGCTCGTCGTCATCGGCACCTACAGCGTCAAGTCGCCGGAGGCGAAGGAAGGCGGCGCGGACGATAAGGAGGACAAGGTCGCGCCGCTCGAAGTCAGCGTCACGGCGAGCGTCGTGCGCGTCAACGAGGGGAAGCTCTGGCGCAAGTTCGATCTGGGCGGGGCGCTGACGAACCTCCAGCGCACGCAGGGGATGCTCGCCTACCAGATCCTCTACCTGCGCGACGACGCGCTCACCATCTCGCTGAACCGCGTTCTGGAGCTGGCGACGAAGGTGCCGCCGCGCGCCTTCGAGAGTCTGGTCAAGGGCATCATGACGGAAGACCCGGAGAAGCGCTCCGCCTACCTCCAGAACGCCGGTCGCGAGTTTACGAAAGTTCACCCGGGCGAAATCTACCCGGAGGCGGAGTTCGAGCTGGGCAACCTCTACTACCGGCAGGAGAAGTGGAAGGACGCCGTCGAGCACTACGCGAAACTGAAGAAGGGCGACGCACACTACGCCGAGGCGGCTTTCTACGGCGCGCTCACGCAGTGGCGCCTGAACGATCTCAAGGGCGCGCTCGCGATGCTCGTCCCGCTCACCGCCGACATGCCGCTGACGGGCGTCTACAACAACGCGGGCGCGATCTCTCTGCAAGCCGCGCGCGGGGAGAAGCCGGGCGAGGAGCGCGAGCGCCTGCTCAAACAGGCGACAGACTTCCTCGCGCGCGCCAGGGAGACCGAGCCGCAGGACGCGACCGTGCTCTACAACTACGCCTACGCGCTCTTCCTCTCCGGCAAGTTCGCGGAAGCCGCCGACCAACTGCGCGACGTCCTGACCTTGAAGCCGCGCGACGGCGAGGTCCTCTTCCTCTACGCGAAGGCTCTGGAGCGCGCGGGTCAGACCGAGGCGGCGACCGCCGCCGACAACGAGGCGCGGCGCTACCTGAAGCCCTACGCCCAGCACCAGACCGAGTGGCAGAAGTCGCAGACGATCACGGCAGTCCCGCCGCGGCTCGCGTCGCAGTTCGACGTGGCGCACGCCATCGAGATCGAGACGAAGCCCGCGCAAGCCTCGGCGGCAGCCGCGCCCGATCTGTTGGAACGCGTGCGCAAGCTCTACGTCGCCGGGCAGGACGACGAGCTGCTTCCGGAACTGAACCGCGTGCTGATGACCGACCCGTCGAACGCCGAGGCGCACCTCTACGTCGGTCGCCTCTACCAGCGGCGCGGCGATCTCCCGCGCGCCGTCGCCTCGCTCAAGGCGGCGCTCTTCTGGAACGCCAAGCTGATCGACGCGCACATCCTCCTGGGGCGCATCTTCCTCGAGCAGGGCGACCGCGCGCAGGCGATGGTGCACGCGCGCACGGCGATCCAGCTCGACCCCAACAACCAGGAGGCGGTCGCCCTCTTCCGGCAGGTCGAGACCGGCACGAGGTGATGCTCACGCTGATCGTCTCAGTCGCCGCGCTCTCGCTCCTCGTCGCCATCGCGGCTTTAGCCGCCGCGTCGCGTCACAAGAAGTCCGCGGGCGCGCCGCCCGATCTCGTCGGTCGCGTGGGGACGGTTGAGAAAGACCTCGCGCCCGAGGGCGCGGTTCTGGTCGCGGGCGAGTTGATGGCGGCGCGCTCGCGCGCGGGCGAGAGTATCTTACGCGAGAGTGGCGCGCGCGTGCGCGTCGTCGGCGCGCGCGGGCACTGCCTCCTGGTCGAGCCCGAATCTTGATTCGCCACTCGCCCCTCACCCGCGGCGCACGGTCGATTCCCTCTCGCCCGTCACCCCTTACCGGCTCCGACTGGATTCGTCTCCCGCCGATTCCTGGAAACGCCCCGCTCTGGCACGCAAACTGCTTTAGATAAAACCGGCAAGCATGGAAGAAGTTAAACCATGACCCCGCCGCCATCCCCCCTCTGGAAGTAGCCTGCCGCTGCTCCAGCCGCCCGCCGAGCATCCCTATCTGAAATCCAATCTTTCAGGAACCCGGTTCAGAACCGGGTTCTCCCGCTTTTGGGGCTTACATTATTTCCAGGCATTTTTAGTCTCTTCTCTCGGCCACCGCCAACCAGCGCGTTCGCTCGCTCCCCTGTCAACGCGCGTTGACAAGGGGTCGCCCCGCGGTGACAGTCCGACATTTTTTGTCAGCCGCGCGGTGACAAAAAAGCGTCTTTTTACGTCAAACGTGTAGACGATTTGACGCAAACGTCGGGACGTTTCGGCGCGCCGAAAATATTTTTCGCGGCGCGCTCTGACCAGAGACGCGCCCCGTCTGTTAAACTCGCGCGCGTGCGGGACGCAATCGCCCTCGACGCGCGGCCGAGGAGTCGCAGCCGGACGAAGTTGCGCGGGATGGCGCGAGCCTTCGCGCCGACGCGCTCCCGGTGCGCGCTCGCCGCGCTCTCGTCGCTGCTCCTCGTCCTCTCCTTCCCAGACTTCAACCTGTGGTGGCTCGCGTGGGTCGGACTCGTACCGCTCACCCTCGCCGTCTGCGCGCCGCCGCGACCGCGCGCGCGCGCGGCGTTCGTCACGGGCTGGCTCGCGGGCGCGCTCTACTTCTACGGCTCCTGCTGGTGGCTCACACACTCGATGATCCACTACGGCGGCCTCCCCTCTTACGTCGCCTTCCCGCTGCTCGTCCCCGGCGCGCTCATCGTCGGTCTCTTCCCTGCCCTCTGGGCTCTCACGCTCGCGCGCGTCTCGGCGCGTCGGGGCGCGTCGCGCGCGCTGCTCGTCTCGCCCTTCGCCTGGGCGGCCTTCGAGTGGGCGCGACTCTACGCGACCGGGCAACTCTGGAACGCGGTGGGCTACACGCAGGCTTACCGCCCGACGCTCATCCAGTCCGCGACGTGGGGCGGCGTCTACGCCGTCAGCTTCCTGATCCTCACGATCAACTCCGCACTCGCGTACGCGCTGCTGCGGCGAACGACGCGCGCCGCCGCCGTGTTCGCGCTCGCCGTGCTTTTTACCGCCGCCTTGATCGTCACGAGCGCGCTTTCTTCTTCGACGGTTGTCGAGGAAGAATCGTATTCGGTGGAAGACCCGCCCGGGGCAGTCGTCATCGCCGTCCAGCCGAACGTCACGCCGAACTTCGAACGCACGCAAGCAGAGACCGACGCGCTCGTCGCGCGCCACCTCTCGATGGCGAAGACGGTTCTGCGCGAGTGGGACGCGTACCTCGCCACGATAGCGCCGTTCGGTCGGGAAACGCGCGAGCCGCCGCCGTATGTCCGGGCGTGGCGTGCGACGCCCCGCGTCGTCGTCTTCCCCGAGTCGCCGATGAATTTCTCTTACGGGCGCGACTCCGAGTTCCGCGAGATCGTCTCGCGCTTCGCGCGCGAAGAGCGCACGTCCGTCCTCTTCAACTCGCTCGAGGGCGCGCCCGCGGGCGGCGTCTATAATTCCGCCGTGCTCATCAACGAGGAGGGTCGGCTCGTCGCGCAGTATGATAAGATTCGCCTGCTGCCGTTCGGCGAGTACGTGCCGCTGCCGCGCTGGTTGGGCGGCGGGATGGTCAGCGCGATCGTCGGCGAGTTCACGCCCGGCGCGGGCTACACGCTGCTGCCCACGGGCGACGCGCGCGCAGGGGTGTTCATCTGCTTCGAGTCGGCGTTCCCCTCGCTCTCCAGAGAGTTCACGCGCGCCGGGGCGGACGTGCTCATTAACATCTCGAACGACGGCTACCTCGGCAGGACGCCCGTGCTCAGGCAGCACCTGGCGAACGCGATCTTTCGCGCCGTTGAAAACCAGAGACCCGTCTTGCGCGTGACGAACAGCGGCATCACCGCGCGCATCACGCCGCGCGGCAAAGTTACGGACGAGACCGCGAGCTTCGAGCCCGCGACGCGAGCCTGGGCTGTCTCGCGCGCCGCCGGCGGCAAGACTTTCTACACGCGCCACGGCGACCTCTTCGTCGCCCTCTGCGCCGTCGTTACTTTTTTGTCCGTTGTCCTTAGTCAGTTGTCCGTCGCACATCGCCCGCGCGCGATTACTGACGATCAAGCTGCGAGTTGAAAACAACGGGCTACTGACAACGGACTACTGACAACGGACAACGGACAGCTTTTGGAGGTTGAATGATCGAGACACAGACGCTCCACGACCTACGCACGAGTTACGAAGACCTGCGCACGCGAGTCGAACAGCTCGGGAGGTTTCTTTGATGTCGCGTCGAAGCGCGAGGAGCTGAGCCGGATCGAGGCGCGGGCTTCCGCCCCGGACTTCTGGGACGATCAGGAGGCGGCGCAGAAGCTGTTGCAGCAGCGCAGCCGCCTGGAGCGCGTCATCAGCCGGCAGGAGGGCTTCGAGTCGTCGGTCGAGGACGCGGGCGTGCTCTTCGAGTTCGCCGAAGAGGACGAGTCGAACCTGACGGAGCTGCGCGCCCTGCTCGCGCGGCTCGAGCCGGAGATCGCCGCCGCCGAGACCGAGATGCTCTTGGGCGGCGAGAACGACGCGCTGAACGCCATCTGCACCGTCCACCCCGGCGCGGGCGGCACGGAGTCGCAGGACTGGGCGTTGATGCTCCTGCGGATGTACCTGAAGTGGGCGGAGCGCCGCGGCTTCAAGACCGAGGTGCTCGACTACCAGCTGGGCGAGGAGGCGGGCATCAAGAACGCGACCTTCCGCGTCGAGGGCGAGTACGCCTACGGGCTGCTGGCGGCTGAGGCAGGCGTGCACCGGCTGGTTCGCATCTCGCCCTTCGATCAGGCGGCGCGGCGGCACACCAGTTTCGCGTCGCTCTTCGTCTCGCCGGAGATCGACGAGAACATCGAGGTCGAGATCAACGACAAGGACCTGCGGGTCGACACCTTCCGCGCGACCGGCGCGGGCGGTCAGCACATCAACACGACGGACTCGGCGGTGCGCATCACGCACCTGCCCACGGGGATCGTCGTCGGCTGCCAGAACCAGCGCTCGCAGCACCAGAACCGCGCCGTCGCCATGCAGGTCTTGCGCTCGCGCCTCTACGAGCTGGAGCTGGAGAAGCGCAGAGCCGGCACCGCCGTGCTCGAAGCCTCCAAGTCCGACATCTCCTTCGGCTCGCAGATCAGGAACTACGTGCTCGCGCCCTACCGCCTGGTCAAGGACGCCCGCACGAAGCTCGAACGGGGCGACGTCGACGCGGTGCTCGCCGGGGACATCGACGACTTCATCAAGGCCCACCCGAACGATCCATCTTGGAACGCCGCCGGGCAAACGCACACCGACAACCTCATAGGTCCAGTCGGCGCAAACGTCTCCGCCCTGCTCCTCCAGCCCTTCGGGCTTGCGGCGTACCTGCTGCCGCTGCTGCTTTTCGCAGCGGCAGTACGCCGCTTCCAGAAGAAGCCTCTGCGCGCACCGCTCGGTCGCGTCCTCGGTTTCATCACGCTGCTACTTTCAACCGCCGGACTGCTCGCCTTGAGCAGTTTGCCGCAGTTCTTCGATCACGGCGTGAACGCGGGCGGCTTCGTCGGCGAATTTCTGAAGTCCATGTTGACGGGCGCGGCGGGGCGCGTCGGCGCGCTCATCCTGCTCGCGTCCTCAGCCGCGGTCGCCGTCCTGCTCGCGACCAACTTCTCCTTCGCGCACGCCTACGCCCGCGCCGTCGAAGCCTTCGGCAGCCCACAGGATTTCGCGCGCGCCCAGCTCGCGCGCTTCCGCGTGTGGGCGGCGGCGCGGCGCGGCGCGGCGGCGCGGCGTGAGGCTGAGAGGCAGGCTGAGCGCGCCGCCCGCGAGCTGGCGCGCGAGGACGAGAAGCGCCTGAAGAACAAGACCGGCGCGGCTCGCGTCGAGGAGTTCATGCGCGAGCCGCTGCCTTTGGAGACGCTCGCCGCGACAGCCATCCAGCGCAACGCCGCCGCGGCGGAAGTCGCGGCGCCCCCGCCGGCGCCGAGCGTCTCGAAAGAGGCGCCGACGAACGCATTCGACGACGGCGCGGCTGGCATCGCCAGCTCTTCGGCGCCGCGCGCGGAGACTCGGCGCGACGACCACGCGGCTTCCTCTTCGAAGCGCGTCGCGCAGCCGGCGGCGCGCGGCGAGAGCGAGTCGGACGCGGCGGAGATCGAGGAGATGGTGCGCGACGTGTCGGTCGTGCGCACCGAGCCGGGCGACGAGGAGTTGCCGCGACCCCGCGCGGCGGACAAGACGGCGGCGCGCGAGGCGAAGAAGCTGGAGCGCGCGGCGGCGGCGATGAGCGACTACAGGCTGCCCGCGGTCGATTTCCTGAACGCCGCGCCGCCGCGCCACGAGCAGGCGGACGAGGAGCTGCGTAACCTGGCGACGCGCGTCGCCGAGAAGTGCAAGGAGTTCAACGTCACGGGCAAGATCGAGTACATCTGCCCGGGTCCCGTCGTCACGACCTACGAGTTCAAGCCCGACCCCGGCGTCAAGTATTCGCGCGTCACGGGGCTGGTTGACGATCTCTGCCTCGCCTTGCGCGCCGAGTCGATCCGCATCGACCGCGTGCCCGGCAAGGCGCACGTCGGCATCGAGGTGCCGAACTCGCGCAGGGACAACATCATGCTGCGCGAGGTCGTCGAGTCGCGCCAGTACCAGGAGACAACCTCGAAGCTCCCGCTCGCGCTCGGCAAGACCATCGACGGGCTGAACTACGTCGCCGACCTCGCCAAGATGCCGCACCTCCTGATCGCGGGCGCGACCGGCACCGGCAAGTCAGTCTGTCTGAACTCGCTCGTCGTCTCGATCCTCTACAAGGCGCGGCCCGACGAGGTGAAGTTCATCATGATCGACCCGAAGAGGTTGGAGCTCGGGCTCTACGCGGACATCCCGCACCTCGCGACGCCGATCATCACCGACCCGAAGCGCGCGGCGAACGCTCTGAAGTGGGCGGTGGCGGAGATGGAGCGGCGCTACAAGCAGCTCGCGCAGTGGGGCGTGCGCAACATCGACGGCTACAACACCGAAGTCCTACGCCGCAACCTCGTCGAGGACTTCGACGATCAGGGCGACCCGCATCAACTGTTGCCCTACGTCGTCGTGCTCATCGACGAGCTGGCAGATTTGATGATGACCTCGGGTCACGAGGTCGAAGAGGCGATCACGCGCCTCGCCCAGATGGCGCGCGCCGTCGGCATCCACCTCATCCTCGCCACGCAGCGGCCGTCGGTCGACGTCATCACCGGCTTGATCAAGGCGAACTTCCCTTCGCGCATCGCCTTCCGCGTCTCCTCGAAAGTCGACTCGCGCACGATCATCGACTCGAACGGCGCGGAGCAGTTGCTCGGTCGCGGCGACATGCTCTTCCTCCCGCCGGGCACGTCCCGCCTCGTGAGAGTCCACGGCGCGTTCGTGGACGAGGCGGAGATCGGTCGCATCGTCTCGCACATCAAGGCGCAGGGGCAGCCCGTCTACGACGAGACGATCACGCAGTCGGAGGAAGAGGCGGGGGGCGGCGACGGCGCGGGCGGCGAGCGCGACGAGCAGTTCGAGGACGCGCTGCGCATCTGCGTCGAGATGAAGCGCGCTTCCACTTCCGTCTTGCAACGTCGCCTACGCATCGGCTACGGTCGCGCCGCCGCCATCCTCGACTCGATGGAGCGCGAGGGACTCATCGGGCAAGCCGACGGCTCGCGCCCGCGCCCCGTCCTCGGCAAAGCCTTCGAGACCATCAACCACTGGGACGAGCTGGAACGCAGCTCTGGCTAGTAAGTCATCAGCCGGGAGTCTGAAGTCTTGAGTCAAAACTTTCTTTAAACGAGTTGACTCCCGACTCAAGACTTCAGGCTCCCGACTTTCTTAGAAATGGTTTGACAATTTTCCACAGAAACTGTGGAAAACCCTGTGGAAAAGCCGTGTTTCGTCGTCGCAAGTTTCTGAAAATTTTAGACTTCTAGCATTTTGCACACGCGCGCGGCAAAATTTGTCGAGGCGTTTCCGGCGGTGATTTTCTTCGCATGAATCGGCGTCTGCCCTCACACAGGAACGCCCGCGCGAGCGCCGCGATCCTCTGCCACGCGCTCGCGCTCGCACTCACCCCCGCCTGCGCCAGGCTGCCGCGACGCGCGCCGCGCGCCGCCGACGCCGAAGTGATCGCGTCGCGACCGGCACGGGGCGCGACCGACGCGCCCGGCTCGCCGCGACTCATCGACATCAACCGCGCGACGCGCGAAGAGTTGGCGCGCCTGCCGGGCGTGGGCGAAGGGATCGCGGCGCGCATCGTCGAGCACCGCGAGCGCCACGGCGCGTTCCGCCGTGCCGAACACCTTTTGATGGTGCGCGGCATCAGCGAGCGGCGCTTCGAGCAGCTGCGCGCCTTCGTCATCGTCGAATAATTTTTTCGGAACCACGCACAGTGCCCACCGACCGCAACGATCTGCGACAACTAGCGCGCCATGTCTTCGCCGAGACGCTCGCCTCGCTCGACGCGGGCGCAGCCGTGCGACGCGCCGTCACTCTCGGCGGAGACGAGCTGAGAATTTTCGACGCGGAGTTCGACGCGCGCGAAAACGGTCTCGACGTTTACGCCGTCGCGCTCGGCAAGGCGGCTGGCGCGATGGCAGTCGCGCTCGACGAAATCTTAGGCGGCCGCCTGCGCGGAGGCGTCGTGAGCGCGCCGCCTCCGCGAGTCGCACTGCCCGCGCGCTGGCGCGTGTTCGAGGGCGGGCACCCGCTGCCCGATGCCGCGAGCATCGAAGCGGCGCGCGCCGCCTTCGAGTTGCTGCGCCGCGCTGACGAGAGGGCAGCCGCGCGCGGCGGCGACGGCGGCGCGCGCGTGCTCGTCGTCTTCCTCGTCTCTGGCGGCGGCTCGGCGATGATGGAGTTGCCGCGCGACGCTCGCATCACGCCCGAAGAGCTGGGCGCGATGAATCACGCGCTCGTGACCTGCGGCGCAAGTATCACGGAGATCAACGCGGTGCGCCGCGCCGTCTCAGCCGTCAAGGGCGGCGGGCTCAGCCGCGCCGCCCCGCGCGCCGCGCAGGTGACGCTCCTCGTCTCGGACGTGGGCGACACAGAAGGGCGCGGGGTCGCTTCGGGTCCGACCTTCACCTTCGACGAAGACGGGGACGCGCCCGGCGCACTGTCCGTCGTGCGACGCTACGACCTCGCCGCGCGCCTGCCCGCGTCCGTGCTGCGAGCCCTCGCGCACCCGCGCGAACGAGCCGCGCCCCCGGACACGAACGCGCGCGACGCGGCGACGACCGCTGCGGGTGCTCGGCGCCACCACTTCGTCTTACTCGACAACGAGCGCGCCGTCGGGCGGGCGGCGGAGATCGCGCGCGGGCTCGGCTTCGAGGTCGAGACGGCACACGATCTCTTGGAGCAGCACGTCGAAGAGGCCGCGCCGCCGCTCGTCTCTCGTTTATTAAAGTTGCGCGGGGATGTCGGCGCGGGGCAAGGCGTGTGCATCGTCTCGGGCGGAGAGTTCGCGTGCCCCGTGCGGGGCGAAGGCAGGGGCGGTCGCAACAGCGAGACCGTGCTGCGCTGCGCCATCGAGCTCGACTCACGCACGCGAGAGCTTGACCTACTCTCGCCCGCGTCTTCCGACGGGAACCCGCGCTTCGTCCTGCTCAGCGCGGGCACGGACGGCATCGACGGCAACAGCCCCGCCGCCGGAGCCGTCTGCGACGAGACGACGATCCGGCGCGCGCGCGCGCTCGGTCTCGACCCGCGCGACTATCTCGAACGCAGCGACGCCTACACCTTCTTCGACGCGCTCGGCGACGCCGTCAAGACCGGCGCGACCGGCACGAACGTCCGCGACCTGCGCATCATCATGGCAAAGTAGGAACGATGAACGATGAACGATGAAGTGAAAACCTTTGCCCTCGCTTCATCGTTCATCGTTCCTACTTCATCGTTACTGTTCCGCCCGCCCGTAGTCGTCGCTGAGCCGCGTGATGTCGTCCTCGCCGAGGTAGTCGCCGCGCTGGATTTCGATGAAGACCAGCATCTGCGCGCCGGGGTTCTCGACGCGGTGCGCTGTCCCGACACTGATGTCGATGGTCTCGCCCACGCGCACGGCGATCTCTTCGCCGTCGAGCGTCACGCGCGCCTCGCCGCGGACGACCATCCAGTGCTCGGCGCGCCGTGCGTGCTTCTGGTAGCTCAGGCGCTTGCCGGGCAGCACCTCGATGCGCTTGACCTTGTAACCCTCGCCCTCGTCGAGCACCGTGAAAGTGCCCCACGGTCGCTCGTCGTAGAGCGGCGACGTACCCGCGCCGGTTTTTGCTTCAGCCATCCTCACCCCTCAAACTCTCTTCAGTTCTCTTCCCGCCGGACGAACAATTTACACGCAACGCCGCGGCGTTGTCACACGCCGCCGCGGCGTCACTCGCGCGCGAAAGTCTCGACGCGGAGGTCTTGCCCGTCCGTGGTGAAGCTGATCGTGCCGCGCCTGCCGGTCTGCAACACCTGCGCGCCCGACGCGCGCCAGCGCTCGACTACGCCCTGGTCCGGGTGCCCGAACGGCGACGCGAGCCCGACCGAGACGACCTGTTGATAACGCCGGCGAAGAAGTCGGGTGGAGGACTTCGACCGTCGCCGCGCCGAAGCGCAAAACGTCCCCGCGCGCGACGACGCGGACGGGGACGTTCGAGACGCGCATCGCCTCCGCGAACTCCGCGTACTCGACCGCGCGGGGCGGCGTGCGCGCGACGAGCGCGGCGCGCACGCGGAAGTTTCGCGCCACGTCCTTCAACCCGTCGATGTGATCGGCGTGCGCGTGGGTGGCGAGCAGGTAATCGACGCGGTCGAGACCGCGCGACCATAAAAATTCCGAGACGACCGCGTCGCCGATGCCGCGCGCGTCGCGCTCGAAGCGCGCGGGGTCGAAGTCTGCGCCCTCCGCCGCGGCGCGCGCGCCGAAGGTCGGGCGGCCGCCGCCGTCGACGAGCAGCGTCGAGCCGTCGGGCATTGTTAGCAGTGCCGCATCGCCCTGCCCCACGTCGAGGAAGTCCACGCGCAGCCTCCCGTCGGCGCGCGGCGCGCTCACAGGGTGTGCGACGACGACGAACGCGGACGCCGCGAACGCGACCCACGCGGCGCGTCGCGCTCCCTGACGCACGGCGGCGCGACGCCCGTCGCCCTTCGCTTCCGCGAGTTCGAGCGGCCGCCAGCGCGCGAGCGCGGAGACGAGATAGGCGAGCGGCAGGTAATAAACGACGTACGCGCACGCGCGCCAGCCCTCGTAATCGGGCACGCGCAGCGAGGCGAGGCGCGCGCGGCTGAACGGCTCGACGCTGTGAGACATCAGCCACACGGCGCGCTCGACCGCCCAGACGAGCGGCGCGCCGAGCGCGTGGCTTACGGACGTGACGGCAATCGCGGCGAGCGAGCCGAGCGACGCGAGCGCCATCAGCGCGCCGACGAAGACGTTCAGGGCGAGCGCGGCGAGCGAGAGCCTGTGGAAGTAGACGACGAGCAGCGGCAGCATCACCACCTGCACGCCCGCCGAGACGACGACCGCCGCGAAGGCGTAGCGCAGCGCTCGCTGCAAGTGCCAACGCTCCAGCCGCGCCGCCGCCTTCGCCTTGAAGAGCCTGCAACTGTGAACGTCGCGCGCCGACTCGCGCGCCCACGCGCGCCCGCTCCAGAACAGCGTCTCGCCGAGCGCGCGGAACCAGCGCGGGCAACGCGGCGGGTACGGCGTCGCGTGCGTCGGTCGCCACGCGCCGACCTCGCGCAGGCGCGACAGCAGCGCCCAACCGGGCGCGACGATGGCGAGCACGGAGAGGAAAGTTAACTGGAACGACGGATCGAAAAGATCGGACGGGCGCCACGCGAGCAGCGCGAGCGCCGCGCCGCCGAGCGCGTTCAAGCTATCGGCGCGCCTGTGTACGACCGGCGCGAGCGCGACGAGCGTGAACATCAGCGCGGCGCGCACCACGGACGCGCCCGCGCCGACCGCGACCGCGTACGCCCAGAGCGGCGCGACCGCGGCGGCGAATTGCAGCGCGCGCCGCCGCGTCAACCTGCGCGCGAGCCACAGCGCGAGCCCGCCGAGAAAGCTGACGTGCAGACCGCTGATGACGAGGACGTGGAACGTCCCGCCCTCGCGGAAGCGTTCTGCGCTGGCGCGGGAGAGCCCGTAGCGGTTGCCGAGCATCGCCGCCTGCAACACGCCCGCCGTCTCGGTCGAAAAAGTTTCGCCGAGGCGTTCGTGAAGCCGCGCGCGAAAGCTTTCGAGCCACGCGAGCGGGAGCGCGACGCGCTCGTCGTCGAGGCGCTCGACGAGCAGCGGACTTTTGATCGCCCCGGCGGCGTCGAAGCCCTGCCGCTCCAGAAACTCCGTGCGCGAGTTTGCGCCCGGGTTGCGAAACTCCTCCGCGCGCCTGAGCGCGGTCATCACTCTCACGCGCGCGCCGCGCCGCAGCTCGAGCGCCTCGTATTTTTCGTAAACCCCGAGATCGCGCGCGGGCGCGAACAGTTGCACCGCGCCCGAAGCGTCCGTCTCGCCCCCCCCGCGCCTGATCCGCTCGACCCGCAACCCGACGAAGAACCCGTCGGGCGCGACTTCAGGCGCGCGCCCGATCACCCCCGTCAACTCCAACGGCTCGCCCGCCTCGATTCGCCCCGACTCGAAAAAGCTTCGCACGCGATCCGGCGCCACGTCGCCGCGCTCGACCGCCGCCAGCGACGCGCCCGCGCAGACGAAAGCCGCGCACGCGAGCGCGGTGGCGAGCCCCTGCCTGCGCCGCGCGAAAGCGACGACTGCCAACGCGGAGACGGCGGCTGCGATGACGACAAACGTGCTGATCGGAACTTGAGCGGCGCGCGCGAGCATGACGCCCGCGGCGAAACACGCGGCGAGGAGCGCGAGCGGGTGCGGGCAGAAGGACGGTCGGTGAGGAGCAACCGTTGGCATGACGTTTTATCGTGAGCGCGTGTTTGTGTGCGGCGCGCTGTCGTTCAAGTCCGCGCGTAAACAGGCACGCGCGCGTAATAGCTTATTACTCGGCGCGCGTGAGGCGCGCGACCGTCTCGACGTGGTGCGTCTGCGGGAACATATCAAAGGCGGAGACGGAGTCAAGGAGATAGCCGCCCGCGATGAGTTCGCGCAGGTCGCGCGCGAGCGTCGCGGGGTCGCAGGAGACGTAAACGATGCGGCGCGGGCGCAGGGCGAGCATCCCGCCTACCGCGCCGTGCTCCGCTCCCGCGCGGGGCGGATCGAGCAGGAGGAGATCGACGGGCGCGAGCCCGTGCGCGCGCCGGGCGAGCCACGCGCCGACCGGCGCGGTCTCGACGCGCCCGTTCGCGAGCCCCGCGTCCGAGAGGTTGCGGCGCGCGTAAGCCGTGGCCGCCGGGTTCGCCTCGACGCCCGTGACGCGCGCGAAGCGGCGCGCGAGCGGGAGCGTGAAGAGACCGACGCCGCAGTAGAGATCGACCGCCGAGCCGCCGCGCCCGCCTTCGGGCTCCGCGCCGCCGCCCTCCTCGCGCAGAGCCTCGCGGACGAGCGCGTCGAGCAGCGCGTGGTTGATCTGGAAGAAGCAGGAGGCGTCGAAGCTGTAACGCTCGCCGGCGATCACTCGCGCGCGCTCTCTTGTGTCCTCTTCCGCGAGGGGCGGCGAGAGCGAGACGCCGTCGTCGCCCGCGACCGCCTCGAACTCGCGCGCCGCCTCGGCGTCCGTCGAGCGCTCGACGACTGACGCGCGCAGGCGCGAGAGCGTCTCCTGCAATTCGGGGACGACGACGGGGCACTCCGCCACGTCGATGACGCGGTGCGAGGCGAGCTCGTAGTAGCCGAGGTGGTTGTTGCGCGTGTCGTGCTGCCAGCGCGCGCGCGAGCGGTAGCGCCAGACAGAAGGGGAGGGCGCGATCGGAATCTCCGCGGGCGGAGCGATGCGCGCGATGCGGCGCAGGCAGTCGCGTATGATCTCGACCTTCGCGGCGAGCTGCGCCTCGTAGGCGAGCTGCTGGAAGTCGCAGCCGCCGCAGCGACCGAAGTAGGGGCAGGGCGGCTCGACGCGCTCTCTACCCGGCGCGACGATCTCGGCGAGCGAGGCGAACGCGACGCGACCCTTGACGCGCTCGACCCTCACGCGCAACACGTCGCCCGGCGCGGCGAGCGGGACGAAGACGGTGAGCCCGCGCGCGTGCGCCATCCCCGCGCCGCCCGGCACGATGCGCTCGACCGAGACTTCCAGCACGTCGCCCGCCTGCGTGCGGGGCTCTTCCGCGTCGGCGGTCGCCGCGCCCTCTCGTTGCTCGTCGGTCATTCGCTTCAGAGGTAGAACAGACTCAGGCGCGGGACGCCGCACTCCTCGCGCAGGTACTTGGCGATGAGGTTGTCGCGCGTCTGCTCGTAGACGCCGCGCTCCATGCGCGCGCGGTAGGGCTTCAACTGCTCTTCCGCCTCTCTTCGTCGCGCCTCGATCCTCGCGGGCTCGACCGCAGAGCGCGCGGCGCGGTCGAGCATCGCTTCCAGATCGCAGAGCGCGCCTTCGAGCAGCTCGGCGTCTGGGCGCGCGGCGGCGGCGAAATCGCGCTCCAGCCCTTCGAGCCGATCCGCCGCGCGCGCGAGCGTTTCGGTCAGCTCGTCCTCGCCGTCTTTGGCGAGCCTCGCCTCGCGCGCGCTCAAGGTCTCCGCGCGCGACGAGGCGAGGTGCGCCGCGATCGCCTCGCGCGGGAACGGCAGCCCGTCGCCCTCGGACTCTCCCCCGCCGCCCTTGCCCTTCGACTTCGCGCCGCCGCCGCCGTTCGCCGCCGCGCCGTCGCCCGCGGCAGCGTCGCCCGCGTCGGCGTGCGCGCCGGTCTGCCTGTCGCGCCACTCGGCGAACTGCGCCTCGACCTCCTCCTGGCAGTAGAGCAGGGACTTCACGCTGCGCCGCCGCGGCTTCGCCTCGTAAGAGTCGAACGACTTCTCCACCCCGCGCAGCGCGACGTGCAGCGGCACGCCCATCGACTTCCAACTCTCGATCAACGCCCAGTCCATCGGCGACAGCAGCAGGTGCTTCCCGCGCCGGCGGATGAAGGCGTCCTCGATCTCGGTGAAGTAGTTGAAGTAGTTCAAAGCTGTCCGTTGTCCGTGGTCAGTTGTCCGTTGCATGTACCGAAGAAGCCGACGCGCCGCATGCTGACGACGGACAACTGACCACGGACTACTGACGGTTTCTCTCGTAAATGATCCTCATGCCTTCGAGCGTGAGCGTGTCGTCGACGTTCGTGATCAGCTCGGAGCCGTGGGCGATGAGCGGGGCGAGGCCGCCGGTGGCGACGACGTGCGCCGCGCCGCCCAGCTCTTCGACGATGCGGCGCAGGATGCCGTCCACCAGCCCGACGTAGCCGTAGTAGAGCCCCGACTGGATCGAGCCGACGGTCGACGAGCCGATGACCTTCTCGGGCCGGCGGATTTCGACGCGCGGCAGGCGCGCCGCCCGCGCGAAGAGCGCGTCGGAAGAGATCTGGATGCCGGGCGTGATGACGCCGCCGAGGTACTCGCCGCGCGCGCTGATGGCGTTGCAGGTCGTGGCGGTGCCGAAATCGACGACCACGCACGGCGCGCCGTACTTCGCGAGGGCGGCGACGGCGTCCACGATCCTGTCCGCGCCCACGTCCGACGCGGGCTCGTAAAGGATCGGCATCCCCGTCTTCGTCGTGTGGTCGATGAAGAGCGGCGTGCGGTGGAAGTAGACCTCGCTCATGCGCCGCAGCGTGAAGTTCAAAGGCGGCACGACCGAGGCGACCGCGACGGCGTCGATCTCTTTGAAGTCGATGCCGACGAGCGAGAACAAATTTCTCGCGTAGACGCCGTACTCGTCCACCGTGCGGTCGCGCGCCGTCGTCAAACGCCAGTGCGCGACGAGCCTCTCGCCCTCGTAGACTCCGAGCGATGTATTAGTGTTGCCGACGTCGATGACTAGAAGCATAAGCCTGTTGACGAAAGATGACCGCCGCCGCCTACAACTGTCAAGACGTGACTGTGATGCGACGCCGATCCTCGGAAGCCCTGAAGGGGCGCGATTGAATGATTCAAGCGGACATTATCGAGAAGTCTCATCCTGCTTCGTCGTCGCGCCAAACATTTTCTCCTCGATCAGATCGCACGCGGTGCGTGCGCCGTCTTCGCCCTGCACGATGCGCCCGGCTTCGGCGGCGCGCGCCGCGTAAGAAGGATCGTCCAGTAAACGTCGAAGCTCGCGCGCGGCTGTTGTCGCGTTGTACTTCGGGCGGGGGAGCATTCGCGCGGCGCCGCGGCGGGCGACGCGCGCGCCGTTGTCGAACTGATCGTGGCTGAAGGGCACGACGAGCTGCGGTCGCCCGGCGCGCAGGGCTTGACCCGTGGAGCCGACGCCGCCGTGGTGCACGACGACCGCGGCGCGCGGCAAGACCTCGCCGAAGGGCGCGTACTCGAACGCCGCGACACCTTCGGGCAACCCTCCAGCCGGCCGGTTGCGCTCGTGGCCGATGAGGAGCAGAGCGCGTCTGCCCAGGGCGCGCGCCGCCTTGATCGACTCGACGTAAAAGTCTTTCGCGATCCAGACGGCTGTCGAGCCGAGCGCGAAGACGACGGGCGGCTCGCCCCGGTCGAGGAAGTCGAGCAGGGCGCGCGGCGCCTCGGTCTCTCCGAAGTAGTCGCGGCGGTCGTAGAAGGGGAAGCCGGTGGTGCGGGTGTTGGGCGGGTAGTCGCGTTGCGGCTCCGCCAGCACCTTCGAGAAGAGCGCGAGGACGAGCGCGGGCGAGTGCTGACCTTCGAGGAGCGGGTTGGCGCGAGACGGCGGCAGACCCACTTCGGCGCGCACCGCGCCCACCGCGCGCACGAGCCCGCGCATCTGCCAACGACCGAGCGCCATCGCCGCCTGAAAAAAAAGCGGGTGCAGTTTGAAGAGCCCGTGCATCGCCGGGAGCTGCGGCGGCACGAGCGGATCGTACTTCGAGAAGAGCAACGAAGGCGCGAGCACGCTCGAAGCCCACGCGACGCCCTGCTTCTCCGCGACGAGCCTGCCCAGGAAGGTGAGCGGGTGCGTCAGGATCAAGTCCGCGCCGCGCGCCGCCGCGGTCAGGTCGTCGTAGGTCACGCGCAGGTAGGGGATGATCACCTGTTTGAGGATCTCCGCCATGCCCATGCGCGGATCCATGAACTTCTCGATGAACTCGCTGAACCGATCCGGCTCGTCGTAGGTCGGCAGATCGTCCGGTCGCAGGGGGCTCAGCTCGACGCCGACCGAGTCCATCTTCTCGCGGTAGATTTCACTCGTCGCGATCACGACGCTATGCCCGCGCGACTTCAACTCCAACGCGAGCGCGATATACGGATGCACGTCGCCGAACGATCCGAACGTCGCCAGCACAATGCGTTTACTTTCCATCAGGCTTCATTTCTACTAATCATTCCACCTTGCGTCTTTGCGCCTCCAGCGTGAGGATGATTTTCACGCGAAGGCGCAAAGACGCAAAGAGTTTCAGACGATCTCGTTTTTCCGCTTCATCATTCATCATTCCGCATTCATCATTTGTCTTAACGCTGTCACGTCGCCTGCCCGCACGATCCTGATCTCGCCGCCGTCGAGCTCGACGCGCAGCGCGCCGTCCGGTTCGAGCCCGCGCGTCGTGCCTTCGATCATTTCTTCGCCGAGCGCGACGCGGACGCGCTTGCCTTCGGCGTAGGTGGAGGCGGCAGACCAATCGCGCAGCATCGCCTCCGCTCCTCCGGGCTCGTGCAGTTGTTCGTAGCGGCGCGCGATGTGGCGTGCGAGCGCGGCGAGCAGCGCGTCCGCGTCCGTGCGCGCGCCCGTCTCTGCCTCGACCGAGGTCGCGCGATCTAAGAGCTCTGCCGGGAACGCGCGGTCGCTCAGGTTGACGCCGACGCCGAGGACGCACGCGCGCCCGAGCTTCGTCTCGACCGCCTCGGCGAGGATGCCGCAGACCTTCCGCCCGCGCGCCAGCAGATCGTTCGACCACTTGATGTCGGCACAGAGCCCGCACGCTTCCATCAAAGCGTCGCGCACGGCGACGGCAGCCATGAGCGTGACGAGGGGCCAACGCGGGGCTGCGAGCCGCGGTCGTAAGATCACGCTGAAGTAGAGCCCCGCGTCGCGCGGCGAGACCCACTCCCGCTCGCGCCGCCCGCGCCCCGCCGTCTGCTCGCGCGCCACCACGCACAAGCCTTCCGCCGCGCCCGCCGCGGCTTGGCGCGCCGCCTCCGTGTTGGTCGAAGGGAGCGAGTCGAAGCGGAGGATCGTAGGGCGGAGCGGGTTGGTCATGCGGTCTTGGAGTCGCCTTGCGCTTCCTCTCTAGTCTTCCGCAATTCCGAGGTGGGGCAGCGAGCGCACGAGCTTGACCGTCTCGACGCTGACGTGGATGACCTGACCGACGAGGCGGACGACGTATTCGGGATCGTCGGCGCGGTTCGGGTCGTTCGTGATGCCGCTGCGGCGGTCGGTCGAGACCTGATACTGATCGACGATCCATTCGAGGGCGGAGCGGTTGCCGAGGCGGTAGTCGAAGGCTTCGGCGGGGATGCCGGAGAGCGTGAGGAAGTCGTTGTAGCGGAGCGTGCGCCTGTCCTTGCCGAGCTTCATGCGCTCGACGCGCCAGTCGAGCGCGACGCCCGCCTGCTCGACGCGTTCGAGCGGGTGCGCGGGCTGCCGCTCGTAGTTGACGTGGAGTTCGGCGAGCGACTTGCCCGCCCCGGCGAAGGCGCGGAAGTCGGGCGCGAAGGGGAGGCGCGGCAGTTCCCTTTTCAGATTAGCGGCGTAACGCTCGCGGTAGAGCGGGTGGTGCAGGACGGCGTAGGCGTAATGGAAGATGTCCCACTTCGAGATCGACTTATCATTGTAGTGTGCGCGGAACTTTTCCAGCGCCCAGTCCGTGATGTTCTCGCGGCGGTTCGTGCCGTCTTCGTTGTAGGTGTAGAAGGGGAAACACTGAACCTTTTCAAAAGCTAAATCTAAGGAAACTATATGAGTTGAGACTAAACAACCGAATCCCTTTCTATCTCCAACACCTGCTACACAGATTACTTGGTTCTCAGTTTCAGTTATGAAGCTTGGGAAGATATACGGGAACAAATATCTGCTGTTATTCAAATACTCATCGAAATACAGGAAGCTTTCAGTGAATGGACGATACAATGAGCGTCTAATGTTTTTCTCATCAAAGCGGATGGTTACATTATGTAGAAGATGTGCCTTTAGGTCGCCCGACCAGCTTATTCTTTTATCGTCGTAGTTCACGAAATCGTCTACTTTGTTGTTTCTATCTTGCCGGTGTATCCACTTGAAGACTTGTTCATTATAAGTATTAATTGTTTGCTGAATATTGGACGCCAAATCGCCACGGTTGGAATTAAAAGCCCAGCTATCACGGCAGGTAATAATCCCCCTACTATATACTTTGAAGACGGCTTCAACATTCCGCTCCTTTGCTTGTTTAGTTTCTTTTGTTCCTAGTGGTAATAGCCCCTCAAAATCCGAACTAAGTTCCTTTGTTAGCCAAATGTTATTTTTGTCTGGCTTAATCTCTTCCCACTCAATGTTACCCTGATGCTTAAAGGCTTCTAAGAAAGAATATTTTTCCTCTTTACGCCAGAACTCACCCAGACGGGCGTAAAATATTTTTGCGTTATCTTCGTTCAAGGTATCTCTCTTCTTAATAAGAAGATTGATGCTTACGCCGACCTGGATTCCAAACACATTGTGCGCTGTGCCAGAAAGTTTTGGGTTCTTTCGCACATTTCCACCCATATCGAGTATGTAGACCGTGTCAAATTCTTTCTCCAAACTTTTACGCATTCCATCAAATGCCACATTGTCAATTAAACTGTTATTTGTAACATAAGCGACTACACCCTCTCCGGTTTTAAGTATGCGATCTGAAGCCCATCTAATTG
>JAIVJC010000052.1 GCA_020200235.1 Acidobacteriota bacterium
ACGCCGCGAGCGCGCGCCCGGTGCGCGCCTCGACGAGCGTGGCGTGACCGATGAGCGCGACGCCCTCGAGCCGCCCCTTCTCGTCGCGGCAGGCGTAGAAGGTGCCGCGGTTGAGCGGGCTCTTCAACCCGTTGTCGCGGATGAAGCTCGCCATGATGACCGTGTGCAGCGGCCGCTCGGCGAGGAAGTCTAGAATTTCTCGCGCCTGTCCCGCCTTGACCGACTGCGCCTTAATCGGTGCGGGGGAGGGCGCCGTAAAGTTTATGAAGGCGGGCGCTAAGGCTGTTGTTGTGGCTGTAAGGTTTCTCATGGGAGACTCTCTTTTTCTGGAAGGGCTGTTCTCGAACCTTGTCGTAGCTCCGGGATGCGTTGATCGTCAGTAGCCTAAGTAATCAACTCCCGTGTCTAACTCAGCCTCCATAGAAGGGGTGTCGTCCCCGTTAGCCAGAGCGCTCTGCGCTTGCAGGTAGGCGTCGCCCATCAGCACGCCGTCGCCGATTAAGACTCCGTCGCCCATCAGCACGCCGTCGCCGATTAAGACTCCGTCGCCCATCAGCACGCCGTCGCCGATGAGCACGCCGGTCCCGCAGAAGAGTGTCCCGTCGCCCATCAGCACGCCGCTGCTCGTCAGGATGCTGTCGCCTATCAGGACGCCGCTCGACAGCATAGTCAGGTCGCCTATCAGCACGCCGTCGCCGATGAGCACGCCGTCGCCGAGCAGGACGCCGGTGCCGTAGATCTTCTGGTATTTGGCGATGAGCGCCGTGCCCTTCGCGTAGGTATGGTTGAGGACGATCCCTTGCGCCCACGGGAACGTCTGCCCCGCGATGGTCGTCTGCGGCGACGGGAGCGGCGCCGGCGAGAGCAGCGTCCCGCCCGTTAACATCGAGGTGCCGACCAAGGTCGAGTTGGTCAGGTCCGTCCTGATCTGCTTGGCTAGGCGGACCGCGCCTTCGATATTCAGTTCGCCCGCGCCCTGCTCGAAGGTGTTGTAACCGTTCAACTGCTGCGCCGTGTACATCAGGATCATCTTGACCATGTTGGGCGTCAGCTTGGGGTTGACCTGCAGCACGAGAGCCGCCGCGCCCGCCGTGGCGGGTGTAGCCATCGACGTGCCGCTCATGTACATCCGCGCCGACGGTGATCGCCGAGGGCTCGTTGCCGGGCGAGTGAATCTGCCCGTACACCTTCTGCCCCGCGCCGTTCTTCCCGTTGTTGCCCGCGGCGGCGACGACCACGACGCCGAGATCGACGAGCTTGCGCACGGCGCGGCAGACCGGGTCATTCTTGTAGGAGTCGACCGCCGGCATCCCGATGCTCAGGTTGGCGACCCGCACGTTGTAGGTTCCGTGGTTGGCGGCGAGCCAGTCGAGCGCGCCGAGCAGCCCCGTCACCGTGCCCTTGCCCGTAGAGTCGAGCACGCGCAGGTTGATGATATTAGCGTTCGGCGCGACGCCGATATAGCTGGCGTTCGAGATGCGACCGTTGCCGGCGGCGATGGAGGTGACGTGCGTGCCGTGCCCGTAGGGGTCGTCCGTGCGCCCCTCGCCCGTGAAGTCCCGGCTGAGGACGATGCGCGAGGCGTCGTTCCTGCCGCGGAAGGAGGCGTGGTTGACGTCCATGCCGGAGTCGAAGACTGCGATGCCGACGCCCGTGCCGTCGAGCCCGCCGGCGGTCGAGACCGCGCCGCGCACGGCGTCGGCGCCCGTCGTCAGCGAGACGTGACCGAACGTGCGCACCTCTGTGTTTGCCGAGATGTAGGCGACGCCCTTGAAGGAAGCGATGTAGGGGATGAGGTTCGCGTCCAGCTCGACCGAGGCGGAGTTGAAGTGGGTGAACTCCTTGCGCCGCCTGCCGCGGTAGCCGAGTTCGGAAGCGAGTTGGTTGTCTTTGACGCCGCTGAACTGGATGACGACCCGCACCGGGTCCGGGCTGCCCGTGAGCGCGAGGTCGCGCAACTCCGGGGAAACTTTGTCGGCCCACGACTCGGAGGCGGTCGCGCCGCCCGTCGTGCCGTTGGACTGGGCGCTGGCTCTGTCCGCGAGGATTATGCCGCCACAGAGCGAGAGTGAGAGCGCGAGGCTCGTCACCCTGTTGAAAATTCCGGGAAGTGTTTTTGGTTTCATTTAATGTGTCAGGCGGGAGCTGTCGGATTAACGAGGAAGTGCTTCGGTTCTCATGTGCCCGGGCTTCCATTAGCAACGTCTGTACCTACACCGCGTGTCGCTTTTCATTGCGCTTTACGGCACTTACCTTCCGCACCTTAACGGTCAGGATGAACGTCACCGTCAGTTTAAAGGCGAAGCCCGTCAAACTGACGTGACTGGCGAGGCTCTCGGCAGAGCGGTCGGTGAAGGCTGCTGAGATCAGGAAGGAGGCGCCCGGTACGGCGTCGGCGTGGTGATCAGGGCGGTCAGCGGGCACGGCCAGAGCCGGGCATATTCAATGCGCCAGGCGCGGCTCACGTATGTACCCACGCGACCGCCACTGCCGTCATTATCACTGCCCGTCTTACGTCCGCCGTTTCGTGCAGGGTTGTGGCGCGTCTGCTGTGCCCGTCGACCGCTGCGAAGAACGGGCGTGGTTAGAGATCAAGCAGTACCTGCAAAAGCCTGAGTTGATGGCTAAGGAGGTTGAGCGAGTACCGCCCGATAGTATAGATTCACAGCTTCTCAAAGATAGAGAGGTGACGCAGAATGCGTTAGTGCGACATGACCAGGACACGCAACGGCTGGTGTAGCGGCTACGCACCGCCGACGATGATATCGCCGAGATCGTCGAGCACGAGCTTTCGCACGCCAGGGCATTACTCAACGACCGGGAAAAATTTTATGAGAAAAGTTCAGACGCTCAACGCGCTGCGCTCGCTCGCCGCGCTCGTGCTCGTGTGCTCGACCGTCGCGCGACCCGCCGCGACGCGCGCGCAAGCTGAGGCGCAGCGGCGCGGCGTGACGGCGGAGGATTATTACTCCTTCGAGTTCGCGGGCGACCCGCACCTGTCGCCCGACGGCAGGTGGGTCGCCTACGTCGTGACGACGGTCGATCAGAGGCAGAACCGGCGCGTGTCGAACGTCTGGCTCGCGGCTGTCGACGGCAGCCGCGAGCCGCGGCAGTTCACGGCGAGCCCGCAGTCTTCCAACTCGCCGCGCTGGTCGCCCGACGGTCGCACGCTCGCCTTCCTCTCCGCGCGCCCCGACGCGGCGGGCGGCTCATCGCAGAGTCCCGCCCCGCCCGCGCCCCAGGCATCGCCGGGCGTAACAGCTTCTACGACCCAAGCGGGCGCGCCGGGTGCGACGCAGACGCCGATGCCTTCGTCGAGCCCCGCGGGGTCGCCGCCGTCGCCGACGACGCCGGGCGTGTCGAGTTCGCAGCTGACGGCGAGCGCAGCCGAATCGCCGCGCACGCAGGTCTACGTGCTGTCGCTCGACGGCGGCGAGGCGCGCCGCGTGACGAATTTGAGGAACGGCGTGTCGAGCTTCCAGTGGTCGCCCGACGGCACGCGCCTCGCTCTGTTGGGTCGCACGGGGGCGAGCGACGTGAAGGCTCCTTCGAGCGACGTGCGCCACTACAAGCACCCATCCTACAAGTTCAACGACACGGGCTGGTTCGACGACAAGCGCAGCCACGTCTTCGTCGTCGACGTCGCCACGGGCGCGGCACGACAGATCACTTCCGGCGACGACTGGAACGACACCGACCCGCAGTGGTCGCCCGACGGGCGGCGCATCGCCTTCGTCTCCGACCGCACGGGCAGGGCGTTCGACGAGAGCCGCAACACGGACGTGTGGGTCACGAACGCCGACGGCACGGGCGCACCCACCAAGATTTCTGATCACGACGAGGCGGACGCCTCGCCCCGCTTCTCGCCCGACGGCAAGTGGATCGCGTTCACGGGCGAAGTGCGCGACCGCGATCACCCGAAAATCTTCCTCGCGCCCGCGTCGGGCGGCGCGCCTTCGAAGTTAGCCGCGCGCGCTCTCGATCTCATCCCGTCGGGGATCAAGTGGGCTGAAGCGGGGCGCGCGATCTTCTTCGAGACGGGAGTCCGCGGCGAGTACCAACTCTTCCGCGTCGATGTCGCGTCGGGCGAAGTCCGACAGGTGACGGCGGGCGCGCGCGCGGTTCGCAACGTGGACATCAACGACGAGGCGCGGAAGATGGTCTACGCCGCGAACGACTTCAAGCGTCTCGACGATCTCTACGTCGCCGGTCTCGACGGGAAGAACGAGAGGCAACTCACGCGACTGAATCAAAAGCTCTGGGGTCAACTGCAACTCCAGGACGTCGAGCGGTTCACCTACAAGAGCGCGGACGGCTGGGACGTGGACGGCTTCCTCGTCAAGCCTTTGGGCTGGCAGGAGGGCAGGAAGTACCCGATGATTTTGAGCGTCCACGGCGGACCCGCGGGGCAGTACGGCGTCGATTGGTACCACGAGTTTCAGGTCTACGCCGCGCGCGGGTGGGCTGTCTTGTTCACGAACCCGCGCGGCTCGACCGGCTACGGGCAGAAGTTCGAGCGCGGCATCGAGGGCGAGTGGGGCGGCAAGGACTATCAGGACGTGATGAACGGCGTGGACGCCGCGCTCGCGCGCAACCCGTGGATCGACCGCGAACGGCTCGGCGTGACGGGCGGGTCCTACGGCGGCTTCATGACCAACTGGATCGTCGGGCACACGAACATCTTCAAGGCGGCGGTCAGCTTGCGCAGCGTCACGAACTTCATTTCGGACGAGGGCACGCGCGACGGGGCCTACGGCCACTCGCCCGACTTCGGCGGCGACCTCTTCGAGCGGTTCGACCTCTACTGGGATCGCTCGCCGCTCAAGTACGCGAAGAATGTGAAGACGCCGATCCTCATACTCCATTCCGAGAACGACTTCCGCGTGCCGCTCGAACAGGGCGAGCAGTGGTTCCGCGCTCTGAAGCATTACGGCGCGACCGCCGAGTTCGTCATCTTCCCGCGCGAGAATCACAACCTCACGCGCACGGGCGAGCCGAAGCACCTCGTCGAGAGCCTGAACTGGCAGATCTACTGGTTCGACCGCTACCTCAACGGCAACGCGGCTGCCGTCCCGCCCGACGCGAAGTGATTAAGTCGGAACCGCCTGCCGCAAGCGGGCGGGTCTGCCGATTTTAGAATGCGGAATGCGGAATGCGGATTGAAGAGCACACAAGCCCTCTGCTCGAAATCCGCAATCCGGAATCCGCATTCCGCAATCTCGTCACCCGCCCGCTTGCGGCAGGCGGTTCTGACCTGCACCCTCGCGGCGCATCCACCTACAACATAGTGCGTGCGGGGCACTACCCACGCGCACTATTTTGTGGTAGATTCCGCGCGAACGATTGTGACCGTCCGGCTCGCGAGCCCCCTGCCGTGGTACGCCCAATGCAGAAACTGCCCCTCTCCGTCGCCCTCCTCGTCATCGCGAGCTGCGCCCCGGCGCGCGCTCAAACCAGCCGACCACGCGCGGACACGAAACGCCGCGGCTCGGAAGCGCCGCTCGTCTTCCTCGACAGCACGAGGGAGCGCGACGGGCTCAAGGGTCCCGTGCACCGCGTCGAGACCGAGGTCGTGAGGCTGGACTTCGAGCACGGCGCGCGGGTCGAGAAGTCGCGCTCGGTTCTGGAGCGCACGCTCTACGACGAGGGCGGGCGGCGCGTGGAGAACGAGACCTACCCGGTCGTCGGCGCCACGCGCGGCGGGGAGGTCCACAGCTACGACGCGCAGGGCAACCTCGCGGAGACGGTCGTGCGCGACGCGCGCGGCGCGACGCTCAGCCGCACCACTTACGAGTACGAGTTCGACGCCTTCGGCAACTGGGTGAAGATGACCGCCTCGGTCGCCGTCACGAGCGCGGGCAAGTCCGGGTACGAACCCGTCGAGGTGACGAACCGGACGATCACCTACTACCGGATCGACGACGGAGCCGGCGCAAAAGCGCCGGCCGCCGCGGGTGCGCAGGTGTCCAGCGCCTCGGAAGTGAAGGCGGGCGCGGAGCGCGCCGCGTCGCACGCCGTGCACGCCGTTGATGCGAAGCCGCGCGAAGCTCCGCGCGCGGCAGCCGCCGTCGGTCGGGAGATCAACGTCGGCGTGCTGAATGATCGCGCCACGTCCGTCCCCAAGCCCGCCTTCGTCGTGACGGAGAAGCGGCTCGACGTGCCCGTCACGGTGTCGGTCGAAGTCGTCGTCGATCCCACCGGGCGCGTCGTCGAGGCGACGGCGCAGAACGGCCCGAAGGCGCTGCGCGAGGCGGCGGAGGCTTCGGCGCGCCGCGCGACCTTCATGCCCTTCTACTCCGAGGGTCGCCCGGTCAGGGCGCGGGGGCGCATGAACTTCGGCTTCTACTTCGCGCCGTGAAGCTCGGTGGGCGTGGGTGAACCCATCCGTCGGTTCGAGAGTTTGAAAACGCGAGAGCGTTCGGGGAAGTTGAAAGTGGAAAACGTAGAGCGCACGCAGTTCGTCGTCTTAACCGGGCACCTGGACGACCGCCCGCTGCCCGATCTCGTCAGGACGCTGCGCGCGCAGCGGAAGTCGGGGCGGTTGCAAGTCGAGTACCCGGACGCGCCCGGCGCGTTCTTCTTCGAGGACGGTCAGCTCGTCGACGCGCAGCTCGGCTCCCTGCGCGGCGTCGAAGCCCTCTACGCCAGCTCGGCTCCCTGCGCGGCGTCGAAGCCCTCTACGCCGCGCTCTCCCTGCGCGGCGCGTCGTTCAACTTCAACCCGCTGGTGCGACCGCCCGAACGCAGCATCGACCGGCAGGGACAGAAGTTCATCAGCGATCTGGTGGAAGTCCCGCGCCGCGAAAATCTCTCCGAGATCAGGGTCGCCGGAAAAGAGCTGCACGCGACACAGAACGCGCCGCGCGAGTTGCCGCCCGCGCCGCAGACCGCGCTGGTGCGGCTCGAGCCCTCGGCGGCGGCGGCGTTGACCGCCCCGCTCGAAGCGCGGCTCGACGCGGTGGAGCTGGCGATAGCGTCCGCCTCGCGACGCTTCTCGCGCGAGCGCCTGGTCTACATGATCGCCATCGCGTTCCTGGTCGGGCTCACCGTCGTCACGGCGCTGCAAGCCATCTTCATGCCGATCAAGTCTGCGTCGGGAGTGGCGCAGACGAGCCCGAAGTCTGACGCCGCGAGCGCGTCGGGCGGCGCGACACTCGCGGACGCGGCGCGCGCGACGAAAGCCGCGACGCCCGCGACGCGGGGGCAACCGGGCGCGGCCGCGAACGAGACTGCGCGCGCCGCGTCGCCGCAGCCTGCGGGCGCGGCGAAGAAGGCTGAAGTCCCCGCGAAGCGGGCGCAGGCCGCCGCACAGTCGGCGCAGTCTGCCGTCCCGCAGAAGGACGCGCGCAAAACTGCCGGCACTTCGTCGGCGCGCGGCGGCTACGTCGTCAACGTGTTGATGGAAGTGAAGGACGGGCGCGTGGCGGCGGCGCGCGTGCTCAACCCGCGGCCCGGCGCGGGCGCGTACGAGGCGCTCGCGCTCCGCATGGCGCGCCAGCGTCGCTACCCCGACAATTTCACCGGCGGCGACACGTGGAAGATCAGAGTGAAGCCCTGAAGTGAAGCGCCGCGCGTGAGAGTGAGATCGCCCGCGGCGCTTTTTACGCGAAACCCGTCGGGCATTCTGGCGAGAGATGCTGTTCACACAGAGCAACAACCTGGCGGTCTCTCTGGACGAGGGCGAACGCCTCCGCCTGCTCGACGCGCTCGCGTCGCGCGGGCACGCGCCGCTCGTCCGCGCGTCTCGCCGCCGCCGCTTCGAACTGCTCGTGGCGGGGGGCGTCGAAGGCGACGCGGTCGATGCCGCTGCCGCCGAGCTTGAGCGCCGCTGCACGGGGCGGCGCGGGTCACAAGGTGGTGAAGGCGGCGGCGCGTACACGCCGGGCGATCTCTTCTGCGCGGGCGACTGCGTGTTCTTCGTCGTGTTCGGCGACAAGGCGGGCGAAGGGGTGAGCGCGGGCGTCGTCTACAGCATCGAGACGACCGAGCCGCTGCTCAAGCTCGACCGCTTCTGCCGCGACGTGCGCGAGGCTCTGATCAGGATCGAAAGAGACGATGAGGGCGCGTCGGGCAGGGAGAGTGAAGAGTCGCGCGAGCTGCCTTGCTGGAAGGCGCGCGCCGGTCATTCGTCGCAGGGGCTCGCGCGCTTCATCGCCATCCAGCCGACCGACTTCGCCGTCGCGGCGCGCTGCCGCGGGGGCGCGCGAGAGTTTTTGCGCGCGTCGGAGTTGATGGAGAGTCAGCCGGTGCGGCTCTTCCTGCGGCGCGTGCAGGAGATGAGGCGCGAGGGCTACACGCCGCGACGCCTGCTCGCGGAGGCGGTCTCGCTCGGCGTCGTCTCGGTCGAGAAGATGTTGGACGCGGGACTTCTGGAGCGCGAGGTGAGGGTGAGCTGCCGCAAGTCGGGGCACGCCCTGTTCGATCTGCCGACGCCCGACTCGCTCGCGGCGATCACGATCAGCAAGGCGAAGTGCAGCCTGTGCGCCGCGCCCGTCGCCGACGAAGTGGTCGAGGAGACGATCAACCCGACGTGGCTCGCCGTCACGCTCCTGGAAGACGGGACGTGGCTCAACAACCGCGTCTACAAGATCATCCGCTCTCTGGGCGTCCCCGACAGCGAGATCGCGACGGGCCCCGCCTCGCCGCAGGGCGAGTCTTACATCGCGGCGGAGGTGTGCGGTAGCTCCTTCCTCTTCGTCACGCGGGACGGCGACCTGACGCCGGCGTTCGCGCGGCGCGTCGTCGAGACGGTCGCGGAGACGGAAGCCGCGCACCTCGTCGCCGTCACGACCGGCGCGGTCGAGGACGAGGGGCGGCTGCGCCTCTACGAGTTCGCGTGGCGGAGGGCGCGTGACGGGAGGGATTTGGACATCACGCTCGTCGAAGGGCTCGCGTCGGCGCGCTCGGAGATCGAGCGCGCCTTCGGTCGCGCGGTTCACCGCGAGCTCGCGCGCAGACTCTTCACGCTCGACGCGCCGCTCGGCTTTGGCGCGGCGAACTTCGTGCTCGACTGGTTCAAGCTGACCCAAGCCTCCGGCGCGAAGGCGGGCGCGGCGGGCGCGCTCATGCCGCTCTTCACCGAGCTCGATCAGCGCGTCGCTTCGTAAATTTTTATGCGCCTACTGCGCGCGCCTCACTCCATTTCAGAGAAGATCGAGCCCGCGCGGCAGAAACGCTCCTCGCTCTCCCTCACCTGCTCGAGGAAGCCGGGCATGTTCTCCGCCGCCCAGCGCGCGATGGAGGGGCGGCGCCCGTCGGCGTCCGCGAGCCCGTACTCTTCGGCGAGCGTCCACGAGCCAAAAACTTTACCCGTCTTCTTCAACACCTTCGGATCGGAGGCTAACGCCGCGACGCAGCGACCGACGAGGAGCGGCGTCTCCGACTCGATGAAAGAGGGGTTCTTCTTCGCGCCGTCGCGCCAGTTCTCTTCGGTGACGCCCATGCTTTCGAGCATCGCCTCGGAGCGCAGGAAGCCGGGCGAGACGGCGACCGAGGCGATCTTATGACGCCGCAGCTCCTCCGACATCGCGAAGGCGAGGCGGATGACCGAGGCTTTAACGAAGTCGTAGAAGAACTGGCCGCGGTAGTAGAGCCCGTCGCCGTCCGTGATCTCGACGACGAGCCCCGCCTTGCGTTCGACCATCAGCGGCACGCCGTGGCGCGCGGTGATGACGTGCGAGACGACGGCGCGCTCGATCATGGTCAGACCCTTTTCGAGCGAGCACTCCCAGAAGGGCTTGCCCCACTCCGTCAGGCGGTCGCCGCCCCACACGTCGTTGACGAGAACGTCCAGGCGACCGCGCTCGCGCCTCACGCGCTCGAAGAGCGACGCGACCTCGCGCTCGTCCGTGTGATCGACCCGCGCGAAGACGCCCTCGCCGCCGCGCGCCGTCACCATCTCGGCGGTCTCTTCAATCGTCTCCGGGCGCGCGTCGAGATCGAAGGCGTCCCTTTTCGCGCGGCGCTTCGCGACACGGTTGCCGCGCACGCTGCGACCCGTGCAGTACACGGTCGCGCCCGCCTCGCCGAGCGCGCACGCGATCCCTCGCCCCGCCCCGCGCGTCGCGCCCGCAACGACGGCGACGCGCCCCGCCAGCGGCTTAGTCTTGCGCTTCATACTCTCCCCCCGTTCAGCGCGCGACAGCCCTCGCCTTGCCGCGCGTCTTTGCTTTCGGCGTCGCGACCGGCTCCGGCGTCGCCTGTTCCTCGCCGAGATACTGTTTGGCGCGGCGGGTCAGCCCGTCGAGCCATTCGATGTGACGCCGCAGGGGCTTCTTCATCATGTCCATCCCCGCGAACATCTTGACGATGTCGGGGCGGCGACCGTCGTAGTCGGTGAAGCCGTACTCGCGCGCGAGCCCGTAGGAGCTGAGCAACGCGCCGGTGCGCTCCAATACCTTGCGATCCGCCGCGAGCGCGGCGACCGCGCGACCGACGAAGAGCGGCGACTCGCTTTCGAGAAAGTTCACGTCCTTCTTCGCGCCGTCGCGCCAGTTCTCCTCGGCGACTTTGTAGTGTTCGAGCATGAACTCGGAGCGCAGGTACCCGGGCGTGATCGCGACCGCGGCGACGCGGTGCGGTCGCAGCTCCTCCGCGAGCATCACGGCGAGACCTTTGAGAGAAAACTTGACGAGCTGCGCGAGGACGTTGCCGCCGCAGAAGAGCAGATCGAACTCCGTCACTTCGACGACGAGCCCGCGCTTCTTCCTGATCATCAGCGGCGCGGCGTGCTTCGCCGTGATGACGTGCGAGAGCACGGCGTTCTCGTGGACGTGGACGGCGTCCTTGAGATCGGTCTCCCACGTGGGAGTCCACCCGGCCATCCTCATGTCCGAGCCCGCGACGTTGTTCACGAGCACGTCGAGCCGCCCGCGCTCCCCGTCGATCCGCCCGAAGAGCGCGCGCACCTGCGCCTCGTCCGTGTGATCGACCCGGACGTGGATGCCGACGCCGCCAGCCGCGCTGACCATCTCCGCCGTCTCTTCAATTGTCTCCGGTCTGCCGTACGGGGAAGGCTGACCCTCGACGCTGCGGCCCGTGCAGTAAACGACCGCGCCCGCCTCGCCGAGAGCCCGCGCGATGCCGCGCCCCGCCCCGCGCGTCGCGCCCGCGACGACCGCCACCTTGCCCTTCAGATTCACCATCACGCACCTCCTTACCCGACTTGCGGCGGCAAGTCTATATGAGAAGCGTGCGCGCGGTCTTGGCGTTTTTTGATGTGACGTTCGGGCGGGGTTCGGGACGGGTTCGAGCGTCGGCTCACGTGAGCCGGCAGCTCCCGGGCGAGGAGTGGGTGAGCTTGCGGAACTGTTTGTAGAAGCGCCCGAGATCGTTGTAGCCCACGTCCGACGAGACCTCGATGATCTTCTCGCCGCGCGAGAGCCGGAGCATCGCGTCGCTCGCGCGGAGCTGATCGCGGTAGAGGAGCGGCGGCATCCCGTAGTCGCGCTTGAACTGCCGCGTGAGGTGCGCGTGCGAGACTTTGAGGCGCGCGGCGACCTCCGCGATGGTCGAACCGGGATCGCGGTACGACTCGTCGAGCGCGCGCTTCGTCTTGAGCGAGAGCGGCGACGGGCGCGTGCATCGTTCAATGGGGCGGCTCGCGCGGCTCGCCGTCAGCGCCTCGAGCACCTCGATCAGGTTCGACGTGCGCGAGCGCCCGTCGACTTCGACGAGCACCGGGCGGCTCTCGCGACCGTGCGGCACGCGCCCCTCGGCGGCGACGCCGACCCAGCGGCTGCGCACGTCTTCTAACACGATCTCCGTGATCGAGTGGGGAGCGTACAGCAGACCGAAGCAGCGCGCTTCGACGCGCACGCGCTCTCCGTCCTGCACGTAATAGACCTCGCCCGCGCTCAGCCTGTGCAGCTCGAAGAGCCAGCCGCCGCCCGAGACGACGCAGCCCTCCAGACGCCCCTCGAGCTCCATCTCCTCCTCGATCCACACGAGCCCGCCCGGCAGCGTCTCGACCTTCCGACGCGAGCGCAGCGCGCCGCCCGTCGGCAGAGGCGTGACGTGCTCCGCCGACTCGGCGGGGTCGCGCGCGCGCGCGCCGCGTGCGGCTGATCGTGTGGCTCGGCTCATGCGTCTGATCCTCCGGTCGCCGTAGTCTTCGCCGCGTCGCGGCGCGGCAGGAGCACCGCGACGCTCGTGAGGATGAGCGCGCCGCCGAGAGCCGTGCGCGCCGTCAGAGACTCGCCGAGGACGAGCGCGCCGAGCACGACGGCGATGAGCGGTTCGGGGATCGACATCAGCAGCAGCTTCATCGCGCCCATGCGCCGGAGCAGCCAGTAGTTCAGTCCGAAGGCGGCGACCGAGCCGACGAGCGCGAGGTACAGGAGCGAGGCGGTCGCGGTCGTCGTCCAGCGGAAGTGTAGCGGGTTGCCCTCCCGCGCGAAACCGAAAGCGAGGAGCGGGATCATGGCTGAGAGCATCTGCCCCGTCATCAGCGTCAGCGGATCGAGGTGCGAGCCGCGCGCCTTGACGACGACGTAAGCCAGCGCGACGCAGACGGCGCCGCCCGCGACCGCCGCCGAGCCCGCGAGCGCAGTCCAGCCGGCGACCCTCAGCTGATCGGAGAAGATGACGGCGACGCCCGCGACGCCGAGCGCGAGCGCGCCGAGCTTCGCGAGCGTGAACCGCTCTTCGGGCAGCAGGAAGTGAGCGAACGCGAGACCGAAGACGGGCGTGGCGGCTTGCAGCACCGCCGTCAGCCCCGAGGGGATGAACTGCGCGCCCCAGAACAGGAGCGCGTAGTTTAAGCCGAGCAGCAGCAGCCCCGTCCCCGCGACGAACGCGAGATCGCGCCCGCGCCGCGGAAAGCCCCTGCGCCGCGCGATGACGAAGGGCAGCAGCACCGCGACCGCGATCGCCAGCCTGATCCCTGCGAAGCTCACCGGCGGCAGATCGCGCAGCCCCAGCTTGATGAAGAGCCAGACCGTGCCCCACACGCAGCACACGGCGATCCACACGAGCGCCACCCTCACCTCGCGCCCCGCCGCAGTCCGCTCACGCCCTCACGCTCACATTCCCGCATTGACCCCGACGCTCTCCGACATGATTGGTGTGGATCAGCATAGGAGAATTTCGATCAGCCCGCATGCTCCCGCAGCCATTCTTCCCGCAGCACGGCGTACTGGTACTCGTCCCCCCATTTACCCTTGAACCAAACGTTCTGGATGAAGTGCCCTTCACGCCGCATGCCCAGCCTGCCGAGGAGTGCTACCGACCTGTCATTCTCGCAGTCCGTCGTCGCCGTCACGCGGTGGAGCGCGAGGCTGGTGAACGCGTAATCCAGCACGCGCGCGGCAGCCTCGAAAGCCAGACCCCTGCCGTGATACTCGCGCGCGAGGGTGAAGCCGATCTCCGCCTGCCGACCGTCCTCCGTCGTCTTCAGCGCGACGTGCCCGACGAGCGCGCCCGTCTCCTTCGACTCTAGGGCGAAGGTGAACCACCGCCCCGGCAGCCCTGGGTCTAAACCCTGCTGCCTCTCGATCGCGTCCCTCGCCTGCGCCGCGCTGTAAGACTCCCAGGACTGGTAGCGTGCGACCTGCGGATCGTTCAGGTACGCAAGAAACTGCGCGAGGTCGCGCTCGGCGAAGCGCCGCAAAATCAACCTTTCCGATTCAAGGGAAGTGAAAGCTGCTTCACGCATCGGCGATACCGTTGGCGATTGTCGGATCGATCCGACGCGCGGATTATCCAGCGCCGCTCGAAAAGCATTCTATCCGATCCGCAGAGGCGAAGAAGGGAATTCAGACGAGCCGTCGGGTTGAATGATTCACTGATTGCACTGTCCGCGCTCAACCGGCGAGGTCTTCGCGCCCGCGGACGCACATCATGGTCGCCAGCATCGTGGCGACCACCTTGCCGCGTTCGCCGTCGACCGCGTGGGCGTCGGCGGTGCAGACGGTCACCGTCCGCCCCGCGCGCTTGACCTCGGCGCGCGCGACGAGGCGCTCGCCCCGCGCCGGGGCGAGCAGGTTCACCTTGAACTCGATGCTCAAGACCGCCGCGTCTGCGGGCATCAGGCTGAAGGCGGCGTAGCCGCACGCGCTGTCGAGGACTGAGGCGACGACGCCCGCGTGGAGGAACCCGTGCTGCTGCGTCAGGTCGGCGCGGTAGGGCAACTCGATCTCCACCGCGCCGGGCTCGACGAGCGTTAAGACCGCCCCGAGCGTGTGCATCAGCCGTTGTCGGGCGAAGCTCTCGCGGACGCGGCTCCGGAAGTCGGGGTCCTGGGCTTGGAACGTTGGCATGAACGCGCGGCGGCTGTGTGGTCTACCTCCTTTTCGGGATCGGCAGGAGCATCGAGACTTGCTTGCGGTACTCCTCGTAAGCCGCGCCGTGGACGCTCACGATGTCGCGCTCCTCGAGCTGGATGGCGATCAGGATGTAAGCGGTCGTGGCGAGGGCGAAGACCAGGTGCCCGACGGTCATCCGGGGCGCCGACCAGAAGGCGACGATGAAGCCCAGCATGATCGGGTGGCGCACGATCTTGTAGAGGAAGCGCGTCTTGAAGTTCAGATCGGAGTACTCCTGACCCCGGTAGTTGAGGTACACCTGCCGCAGACCGAAGAGGTCGAAGTGGTTGATGAGGAACGTGCTGACGAGCACCGTCGCCCAGCCCGCGAAGAAGAGCGTCCACAGGATGCCGCGCCCGGCGGTGTTCTCGACGCTCCACAAGACGTCCGTCATCGGTCGCCACTGCCAGAAGAGCAGCACGAGGGCGAGACTCGCCAGCAGCACGTAGGTGCTGCGCTCGACCGGCTTGGGGACGAACCGAGTCCACCAACGCTTGAAGCCGGGTCGCGCCATGACGCTGTGCTGGGCGGCGAAGAGTCCGAGCAGCAGGGCGTTGATCAGGAGCGCCTGGGCGAAGGGGGCGCGCTCGCCGGAATCAATTGATTTGGGCACCACCATGTTCCCGACGAAGCCGATGGCGTAGAGGAAGGTGACGAAGAAAACTAGATAGCTGACCACCCCGTATACGAAAGCAAGTATCCGCCCCATGACTGTGTTCCTCCTTATCGCAATTTGTGGCTCACGACAGACCCATCCCGCAGCCGCCCGCCGTCCGGATTAACCCGACGCGAGCGGCGGACGGCGCACAAGATACACCGAAGTAAGCAGGATGAAAAGGGTGCTGTCGAGGCGTCGGGTTGAGTGAGTTCAACCCCGGCGTCAGAGAGGCGTCGTGGCTAGTAGGTCAGTTCCACTGTCGAGCGGGGAGGAGGATTCAACAGGAGTACACACTCGTGCTCGAACCTGTCCTCTCCGGGAGACACCTTGGCACTCCACCAGAAAGTAAAGACTCCTTTTCGCCTGAAAGACTGAAGTGGGAGCGGCATCGTACCTGGTATGAGTATTGCACTATTTATATCCGTTATGACTCCTCGTCCCCAGCCAGTTAGAGCCTCTCTCGTTAGCCTCACTCGTTCGACGTTGAAACTGCCCCGCTACCTCGTCGTCGCTGGCGTTGACTTCCCGCGGCGCATTAATTATAAAGTCCACCCCTCGCGGAACACCCTCGAGTTGATTTAAAGGAAGTACCCTCAATGAAAATCCTCATGCGCTCCTCAATTGCAGCGATGCTCCTGCTGAGCCTCGCGGTCTCCCGCCCCGCCTCCGCCCAGACGCCCGGCGCGTCCGCCAGCGGCGCTTACAAGTTCTTAATGGAAGACGGCTTCGTAAAGTACTTCGAGTTCGACGCCAAGAACGACGACAGGGGCTTCACCACCGGTCAACTGACTTTCACGGATGAAGCGACGATCACGGAGACGGACGTGGACAACCCGGGCGACTGCTGCAAAGAGTCGCCGCCGGGCTTTTACATCAAGGCGGATTTCGACAGTTTGACGGTGGAGAAGAACCGCGCGCTGCTGAGCGGGACGGTGCTGGACTCCGATCACCGAGAGTACATCGGCAGGTGGGTGCAGCTCGTCATCGAAGACAACGGCGACGGGATCGAGGTGCCCGACACGCTGACGTGGTCGATCTGCCGCCAGCAGCCCGGCGGCTGGGTGCCGTCCGACTACGAAGTCAAAGGCGATGACGGGGCGTACCTGAGCTGGTGGGCGACGGACGCCGAGCTCAAGGACGACGTAGGGATTCCGTCGAAGAATCTCATGCCCGGCGAGACGAAGGGCTGTCAGGTCTACCCCATCTGGTCGTACCCCCTCGTCGACATACAGAAATGGTCGGGCGACATCCTGATTCGCTAACAGGCTCCGGCGCACGACACCGGAGGCGGGGCGCGTAGCGGCGGGCTGCTGGACGCCGAGGAGTCCGAGCATGGTGGGCGCGACGTCTTCGAGCGCGCCGCCTTCGCGCAAGGTCGCGCCGCGCGCGGCTTCGTCGACGAGGAGGAGCGGGACGCGGTTGGTGGTGTGCGCGGTGTGGGGCTCGCCCGTCGCGGGGTCGATCATCTGCTCGCAGTTGCCGTGATCCGCCGTGATGATCGAGCGACCGCGCGCCGTCCTGAGCGCCTTCGTGATCCAGCCCAGGCAGGTGTCGACGTGCTGCACCGCCTCGACGGTCTTTTCGAGGTTGCCGGTGTGGCCGACCATGTCGGGGTTGGCGAAGTTGATGATGAAGGCGTCGGTCTCGCGCTCGTCTATCGCGCGCAGGATTTTGTCCGTGAGTAGGTAAGCCGACATCTCCGGCTTGAGGTCGTAGGTCGCGACCTTCGACGAGGGCACGAGGAGCCGCCGCTCGTGCGCGAACTCGCGCTCCGCCCCGCCGTTGAAGAAGTAGGTCACGTGCGCGTACTTCTCCGTCTCGGCGAGTCGGTAGTTGCGCACGCCGACGGCGGCGAAGACTTCCGCCAGGATGTTCGTGGGCTGCGCGGGCGGGAAGGCGACGGGCAGCGGGAACGTCTTGTCGTAGACGGCGAAGCAGACGAAGTGCGTGTGCGGTCGGTTCGGGGTGGGGAAGTCGTCGAAGCCCGCGACGGCGAGCGCGTCCGTGATCTGGCGCGCGCGATCCGCGCGGAAGTTGAAGAAGACGACCGAGTCGCCGTCCCCGATGGTCGCGACCGGCTGCCCGTCGCCGCGCGTGACGACGACGGGCTCGACGAACTCGTCCGTCACGCCGCGCCGGAACGATTGTTTAATTGCTTCGACCGGATCGGTCGCGCGCTCGCCCTCGCCGTTGGTAAGAAGTCTGTACGCGCGCCCGGTGCGCTCCCAGCGTTTGTCTCGATCCATCGCGTAGTAGCGCCCGCAGACCGAGGCGACCTCGCCGACGCCGATCTCGGCGCACTTGTCGCGCATGGCGGCGACGTAGCGGTCGGCGGAGGAGGGCGGCGTGTCGCGCCCGTCGAGGAAGCAGTGGACGTAGACTCTGCGAAGCCCGCGCTTCTCAGCCATCCGCAGCAGCGCGTAGGCGTGCTCCTGCGAGGAGTGGACGAGCCCGTCGGACGTTAAGCCCATCAGGTGCAGCGCGCGGTCGTGTTTGGCGGCGCTGTCGAGCGCGGCGTTCAAGGCGAGGTTCGAGTTGAACTCGCCCGTCTTGATCTCGTGGTTGATGCGCTCGAGGTCCGTGCGCACGACGCGCCCCGCGCCCATGCAGAGGTGCCCGACGTTGGAGTTGCCCATCACGCCCGCGGGCAGACCGACGCACTCGCCCGAAGCCTCGATCAGAGTGTGCGGGTATTTTTCCAGCAGCTCGTCGTAGAAGGGCATCTGCGCGAGCGCGACGGCGTTGCCCTCGCGGCGGGGGCTGTAGCCGAAGCCGTCGAGGATGATGAGCGCGAGCGGTCCCTGCTTGTCGGTCAACATAAATTTTCTAAAAGACATTTACCACAGAGGACACGGAGGGCACGGAGGAAGCACGAAGAAAAGATTTAACTCCGTGTACCTCCGTGTCCTCTGTGGTGAGTTCTCATTTCCTCGCGGCTCGCGCTTTCTTCGTCGCCCCGCGCGTGCCCGCATCAGACTTGTTCGCCGTTTCAGATCGCCGTTCGAGCTGGTAGAAAGCCGCCGCGCCGGGGTAGCGCGCCGCGCCGCGCAGGTCTTCCTCGATGCGCAGGAGCTGGTTGTACTTGGCGACGCGGTCGGTGCGCGAGAGCGAGCCGGTCTTGATCTGCCCGGCGTTGGTGGCGACCGCCAGGTCGGCGATGAAGGTGTCCTCGGTCTCGCCCGAGCGGTGCGAGATGACGGCGGTGCGCCCGTGCGTCTTCGCCATCTCGATGGCGTCGAGCGTCTCCGTGAGCGTGCCGATCTGGTTGACCTTGATCAAAATCGAGTTCGCGACCCCGAGCTCGATGCCGCGGCGCAGGAACTCCGTGTTCGTCACGAAGAGATCGTCGCCGACGAGCTGCGTGCGCCGGCCCACCTCGTCGGTCAAAAGCTTCCAGCCGTCCCAGTCGTTCTCAGCCATGCCGTCTTCGATCGAGATGATCGGATATTGCTCGACCCACGACTTCCAGTAGGCGACCATCTCTTCGCTCGACAGCTTTCTCCCGTCTGATTTTTTGAAGACGTAATTTTTGCCGTCGTAGAACTCGCTCGCCGCCGGGTCGAGCGCGAGCAGGACGTCCGAGCCCGTCTTGTAGCCGCTCTGGCTGATCGCTTCGAGGATGGTCTCGACCGCCTCCTCGTTCGAGCGCAGGTTCGGCGCGAAGCCGCCCTCGTCGCCGACCGCGGTCGCTAAGCCCCGCTTGTGCAGCACGGATTTCAGCGCGTGGAAGATTTCCGCGCCCGCGCGCAGCGCCTCGCGGAAGCTGACAGCTCCGACGGGCACGACCATGAACTCCTGGAAGTCCACGTTGTTGTCGGCGTGCGCGCCGCCGTTGACGATGTTCATCATCGGCACGGGCAGCGTGCGCGCGTTCGCGCCGCCGAGGTAGCGGTAGAGCGGAATCTCCAGATACGTCGCCGCCGCGCGCGCCGTCGCCAGCGAGACGGCGAGCAGGGCGTTCGCGCCGAGCTTCGATTTCGTCCTCGTGCCGTCGAGCTCGATGAGCGCGGCGTCCACCTCGGTCTGGTCTATCGCGTCGAAGCCTTCCAGGGCGTCGCTGATGACGCCGTTGATGTTCTCGACGGCGCGGAGCGTGCCCTTGCCGCCGAAGCGCCGCTTGTCGCCGTCGCGCAGCTCGACCGCCTCGTGCTCGCCCGTGGACGCGCCCGAAGGGACTGCGGCGCGACCGACCTCGCCGCCGACGAGGAAGACCTCCGCCTCGACCGTCGGGTTGCCGCGCGAGTCGAGTATCTCGCGCGCGCGTACCTGTTCAATCAAGCTCATCCGGTTTGCTTGCTCCTCATTGTGTGTAGTTAGCTAACGCGGATTTCTAAACATCTCATACCCGCTTCCTCTCCAGCGCCGCGCATTCTATCACAGCCGCTCGCCGCACTTTGGGCGTGGGTGTTGGTATAAACTGCATGCTGCACTTATAGTCCACCCATGCGCGAACCCTCTGCCCCTGATCCGGCGCGCCGCGTCTCCGGCGTCGACTCGCTGCGTGGCATCGCCGCCTTCTCCGTTGTCTGGTTTCACGCCACATACCTCAACACCTTGCTGCCCGACGGCGCGCTGAAAAGCTCCGGTCACTTCGGCTGGCTCGGCGTTGAGGTCTTCTTCGTCATCTCAGGCTTCATCATCCCCTACTCGATGCACGCCGCAGGCTACGCCATTTCCCATTACCCGTCGTTCCTCGCCAAGCGGATCACGCGGCTAGACCCGCCCTACCTACTGAGCATCGCTCTTACGCTAGCGCTCACCTTTCTGGTCAACCTCAAGCCGGGCTACACGGGCGAGCCTTTTCGCATAGACCCTCTGGGTCTGATCTTACACTTGGGTTACCTAAACGCTTTCCTCGGGCGCGAGTGGGTCAACCCGATCTACTGGACGCTTGCTATTGAGTTCCAGTATTACCTGATCGTCGGGCTCGCGTTCCCACTGATGTCGTCGGGGCGCAGGAGCGTTCGCCTCGCCTTCTTCGGCTCCGCCATCATGCTGAGCCTCTGCATTAGGTCCGGCAACATGATCTTCGTGTACGCGCCGATCTTTTTAATCGGCGTTGCGCTCTTCGAGTTCCATGCTAAGATCGTCAAAGGCAACGAGGCGATAATGCTAATTGGGGCGTGCGCCTTAGCCGCCGCGCTGTCTCTCGACATACGGTACTCGGCGGCAGGGCTACTGGCCGTCGCCGCGATCCGTTTCCTGCGCCTCGACTACGCGCCACTGAAGTTCCTCGGGCTCGTCTCATACTCCCTCTATCTCATCCACGTCCCGCTCGCGAAGCCGATCTGGCGCGCGGCGGGGAGCCTCGGCGTGAACCCCTACGTGGCGCTGGCGGCTGTCGTCGCGGCGAGCCTCGCCGGCGCGTGGGCGTTCTACCTGATCATCGAGCGACCGGCGCAGCGGTGGTCGAGGAGGTTCACTTACGGGAGGGCGAGGGCCCGTGGTAATGCCGCCGCCGTCTCCGGCTTGGCTTCCGACGGTAAAGCGGCGACGTGAGCGGTGAGTCCAAATATCTCGGTCTTAATCCTAACTGAATCACCAACGGAGTTCTCATGTCGAAGGAATCGCCCGCGTGCGGCAAAGACCCGTGCGGCAGGTCGCTGTGTCACTTTCGTGGTCGTTTAGTTACAGGCGCGCGAAGTCGTGTGTGTATAAGAGAGAGATACCGGCACGGCGAACTTTAGGCGAGGACGATGAAGGCAAAAGTACAGGGCACGACTCAGTCAGGCGCAGGCGACGCGGCGAAGAAGACCCGCCCGCTCGCGGGTTTCCTGATCGCCGGGGCGTCGCTCGCCGCGCTCTTCGGTCTCGCCGTGCTCAAGGGGCGGGTTAAGGACAGACACTGAAATTTCCAGGAGGTAAGGAATAAATGTCAGCACAAGGTTTAGGCAGGGCAACGGACACGGGGACGACGGACTTCGGCGGCGCGGGCTCTTCGCTCGCGACCAAGACCGACGCGGCGGAGACGATGCTCAAGACCATCGACAACACGACGGTGAGTGCGACGGGCGTGAGCCTGTTCCACATCCTGACCATCGGCTCCATCGGCGCGTCGCTCGCGCTCTTCTTCAGCGGCAACAAGCAGGCGGGCATCTTCGTCGGACTCTGGCCGCCGACCTTCCAGGCTCTGAAGTCCGTGGTCGATAAGAGCAACAAGCAGTGACCGCTATCTTTTTTCCCGTCACCGCGGGAGAAGCGGACAAGGGGTGAGCAAGGGGGCGGCGCGGGCTGATAACTTCAGCCCGCGCCTTTTCTCTTGCCGCGGAAATCCACTACCATCGGCGTCGAAAACTTCCAAACCATGTCGGCTGCTCGGGCATCGAACCGTGCGGGTGGGGAGGTCTCGAAGGGATGAGGGTCGGGGAAAGATTCATCGCGCAGCTCCTCTGCGCGCTGCTCGCCGCGGCGCTGCTCGCGCCCGGCGGCTTCGCTTCGCGCGCGGGCGCGCGAGGGGCGCCCGCGCACGGGCAACCTCCTCGACAGCAGCAGACGCGCGGACGCCGCGTGGACGCTCAGCCCGCGGCGCAGGCGACCCCGCGCGTCTTCGAGAACGACGTGCCGCAAACCGTCTCCGTCTTCCAGCGCGAGACGGAGCTGCCGCTCTCCATCGCCATCCTCGTCGACGTGAGCGGCTCGCAGGCGAGCACGCTGCCGGACGAGAAAGAGTTCGCGCTGAGATTCCTCGACTCCATCTTGCGCCCCGGCAAGGACGACGCGGCGATCCTCTCCTTCACGGGCGAAACGGTGCTCGAACAGGATTTGACGAAAGACCGCGCGAGCTTGCAGAGGGCGATCCAACGCCTGCGGGTCGTCCTCCCGCCGACGCGGAAGGAGCAGGAGGATAGCGACGTCGATCCGGCGACCGGCAGCGCCGCGCCCGCGGAGAAAGAAGAAGACAAGGACAGCCCCATCGGGTGGACCTCGGTGTGGGACGCGATCTGGGTGACCGCCAACGAGGTGACGGCGCAGACCTCCGGCCAAACCCGTCGCGCGATCATTCTGCTGTCGGACGGCGACGACACCCTGCGCCGCGTGAGTAGAGATGAGGCGGTCGAAGCCGCCGTGAAGGCGAACACGATCGTCTACTCGATCGGCATCGAGCCCGACTGCCACGGCACCGACATGGCGTGCAAGCTGGACAAGAAGGCTCTCCGCAAGGTGTCGGAGGCGACGGGCGGGCGCGCCTTCTTCCCCCTCGACGACGAGCAGCTCGCCGCCGCCTTCGCCGAGATCAACCAGGAGCTGCGCACGCAGTACCTCGTCGCCTACTCGCCGACCAACAAGGCGCGCGACAACACCTACCGACGCATCCGCATCGAGATCGCCAACCCCAGGCTCCGCGATCAAAAAATAAAACTCACCTACCGCGAAGGCTACTTCGCCGCGCCGCCCCGCGCCGCCGCGCCCAGGCGCGAGCGCGCGCCGCAGGAGCGACTCAAACGCCCCCCGCGCCGACCGAAGAAGAGATAAGAGCGCACTCCAAAACTTCGCCGTCGCGCAAAAGATGAAGGACGCCGGGTGAGTTGTCCCCGGCGTCCTTCGTGTGAGATCGGGCTTTCGCGCGCCGCTCAGGGCGCGGAGGCGAATGCCAGATCGGTGACGAGGAGCGCGCCCGACGCGGTCTGGTCGAACTGGAATTTGACGGAGCGGATGTCCGACAGGTTGACGCCCGTGAACGAGGCGAGCGGGATGCGCGCCGTGTTGAGCACGACCTTCGGCACGGGACCGGTCGTGCCCGGCGGGTAGAAGAGGGCGCTCGATGCGCTGCCGACGACGACCGTGCTCTGCGCGCCCGTGTCGTCGGTGAGGACGACCGAGAAGCTCTGCGCCGCGTTCGTCGCGTTGCGCGCGTCGGCGAAGTTGACGCTGACGCGGAACTGCAGCGCCTCGAAGGCGCTCACGTCGCGCGCGCCGAGCGGCAGATCGTTCGTGTAGGTCGCGCCGCCCGCCGCCCAGCCCGTGCGGAGTTGGCTCAAGCCCCGCAGGGAAGAGCGCGCGCTCGGGACGGTGTGCGGCTGGCGGCTGGTGGACTGCGTCGAGGGCAGGCAGTGCTGCGGCTGCGGCGAGTCGCCGCCGCAGAGGTCGTGCGGCGTCAAGCCCGTCTGCGCCGACGCGCCGCCGAGCGTGTTGGTCGTCAGGTCGGGCGAGGCGAGCAGGCGGTTCACGTCGCGGCGCTTCGCCGCCACGTCGGGCGCGTGGTAGGAGACGTTGAGGTTGGTCGTCTGCGCCGAGGCGGGCGGCGGAGCCGCGCCCGTCAGCAGGGGCGTGAACTGCGTCTCGCCGCCGACGTAGACGCGGAAGAACGCCGACATGTATGCCGTGCCGGTGCCGCGCTGCTGCGCGCTCGTCAGCCGCTTGTTGCCCGCGACCGTGCCGCACTGCGAGTCGGACGTGCCGCCGGAGACGTAGGCGTTCCAGTCGTCCGAAGTGCCCGCCGGGAACATGCCCGGCGTCCAGACGGTGTTGTAGAAGTTGTGGTTCGCGCCCATCACCTGAATGGTGTGCTTCGCGCCCGTGTCGCCCGCCACGTTGTAGCGCGCGTCGTCGTAGAAGTGGACGCCCTGGTTGTCGCTCACGTCGCCGTCGCAGTAGGGGAGCACGACCGCCAGCGCCGCGTTGTTGACCACGGGTCGGTTGAAGTCCACCGGCGCGAGCGGGAAGACCGCCTTGATGCCGTAGGGCGAGCCTAAGGAAGCGTTGTGGACGTAGTGCTTGACGACACCCTCGCCGCCGCGCGAGTGCCCCATCGTGCCGACGCGCGTGAGATCGATCTTGCCGACGAACTTCGTGCCGAAGGGAGCCGCGCCCGCCGTGTTGAAGGTGTTGAGCTGGTTGAGGTGGCGCTGCACGAGCTCCGCGCGCGCCTGCATGCCGAGGTCTGTCACGTTGTTGTCGTAGGCGTTGATGCCGTTGGCGCTCACCGAGACGACGATGTAGCCGTTGCTCGCCAGCACCTGCGCGACGTAGTCGTAGCCCTGGTAACTGGGGATGACGGTCTCCGTGCTGCGGCAGGGCCAGCGCAGCGACGCGAGCCCCGACTTGCCGTAGCAGGTCGAGTGGCGTCCGTGGAGGAAGACGACGACGGGGAAGGGTCCGCCCGTCAGGTCTGTGGGGTGGTGGATCGACGCCTTCACCTCGACCGCCGAGGGGAAGCCGCTCGGCTGGAAGGCGAGGTTGCCGTAGTCGTACTCTTCGCGCGTGACGGCGTAAGCGCCGGTGGTGCCGGGGTCGGGCGTCTGCGCCGCTGCGGTGAGCGCGCAGGCGGCGACGAAGAAGATGAGGGTAAGTGTTTTGAGCGTCTTACGCATTAGGGTTTAACTCCTTCCGTGCCGAGCTTGAGCTTTTCGGGGAGCGCGGTGCGCTCTTTCTTGTTCTCCTTGTCGCCGTAGGAGATGTAGATGGTCGCGCCGTCTTTGATCGCCGAGGCGTCGTAGGTGACGACGGTGATCTCGTCGAGGTCTTCGCTCTCAATGCCGTAGCCGATCGCCACGTCGTCGAGCCAGATGACCGCCGGCAGCGCGCGCACGGGGAACGCGCCCGTCAACGTCACGCGGAACGCCTTCGTCACCTCCACGCGCTGGCCGCCGACTTCGACGTTCGTGACACGCGGCAGCGCCACCTCCTCGACGCGGTACGAGCGCAGCTTCATCAGCCCCCGCGGCGTCGTGTTCGTGCCGCGGGCGACGACCTTGCCGGGCAGTTTCAGTAAGTCTGTCACGGTGAACTCCTGATCGGCGGCGGGCGTCTGGGCGTTCTGGCCGAACGCCGCGCCCGCCACGGACAGCAGCAGGCAGGCGACGGCGGCGAGGCGCGCCGCGCCCCGACGCAACACCTGTGCGTTTCGCTCTATGTGCATGCAGATTTCTCCTTAAGGGTGCGAGGTTGAGGACTTACGGAGCGGCAGGGACCGGGCGCACGGCGCGCGGCGGGTGCTCTAGTCTCCGGCAAAGTTTAGGGTCGTGGGAGTTCTTCGTACAGGCTGGTTAGTGGTATTTCACGCGAGGCTTACTCAAGTGAGGCTTCCCGTCCGCGAACGAAGAGACGCAACCGTAACCGCCGCGACATCAGACTGTCAAGTTGTGAGGACGACTCGTCTCGTGGCCGCGCGTGAATTTTTGCTTTTGCCTTTTAAGGTGCTTATACTTTTCGACGTTCCCGGACACCTCAATCAGTGGCGAGCTTTTCGGCTCGGCTCACGCCTTGCGAAGCGCACGCGCCGTCGTGTCCCGCCGCGAACGAGATTCGTAAATTGAGGAAGCCCGCCGCCATGCCGTCGAAATTCTTGCGCGCCGCCGTCCTGTCAGTCTTCCTCGCGTCTTCCGCGCCGGTCGCGCTGCCGCAGTCGAAGGCGAGCCCGAGCGACAAGTTCCGCCAGCTCGAAGAGATTTTGCCGACGCCGAACGAGCAGCGCGCCGCCTCGGGCGCGCCCGGTCGGAGCTACTGGCAGCAGCGCGCCGATTACAACATCAAAGTAGAGCTCGACGACGCTCACCAGCGCGTCACCGGCACGGAGACGATCACCTACTACAACCAGTCGCCCGACTCTCTCGCTTACCTCTGGGTGCAGCTCGATCAGAACCTCTTCGCCAAGGACTCGGACGCCGCCCTGACCGCCGCCGCGCCGAGCTTCAAGGACATCCCCTACCGCACCATCGATTCCTTGCTCGCGCGCCGCGACTTCGAGGGCGGCTACCGGATCGCGGCGGTGCGCGACGCCGCCGGTCAGCCCCTGCGCCACGCCGTCGTGAAGACGATGATGAGGGTCGATCTCGCGCGCCCGCTCGCGCCCGCCCAGTCCACGACCTTCTCGATCGACTGGAGCTACAACGTCAACGACGCGCGCCGCGTCGGCGGTCGCACCGGCTACGAGTACTTCCCGAAGGACGGCAACTACATCTACGAGCTGGCGCAGTGGTTCCCGCGCATGGCGGCTTACAACGACGTGTCGGGCTGGCAGCACAAGCAGTTCCTCGGGAGCGGCGAGTTCACGCTCGAGTTCGGCAACTACCGCGTCGCGATCACCGCGCCCGACGATCACGTCGTCTCCGCCACCGGCGTGCTGCAGAACCCGAACGAGGTCTTGACGGAGCAGCAGCGCGCGCGCCTGCGGCAGGCTGAGACCGCCAAGTCGCCGGTGATGATCGTCACGCCCGAAGAGGCTCGCGCGAACGAGACGCACAAGCCCGCGGGCAAGAAGACGTGGGTGTTCAGCGCGGACAACGTGCGGGACTTCGCCTTCGCCTCGTCGCGCAAGTTCATCTGGGACGCGCAGGGGCACAACGTCGAGGGCAACCGCGTGCTGGCGATGTCGTTCTACCCGAAGGAGGGCGAGCCGCTGTGGTCGAAGTATTCGACGCACGCGATCGTCCACACGCTGAACGTCTACTCGCGCTACTCGTTCACCTACCCGTACCCCGTCGCGCAGTCGATCAACGGGCCCGTGGGCGGCATGGAGTACCCGATGATCTGCTTCAACGGTCCCCGCCCCGAGGAGGACGGGACCTACCCGGCGGCGACGAAGTACGGCTTGATCTCCGTCGTCATCCACGAGGTCGGGCACAACTACTTCCCCATGATCGTCAACTCGGACGAGCGCCAGTGGACGTGGCTCGACGAGGGGCTCAACACCTTCTTGCAGTACCTCGCCGAGCAGGAGTGGGAGGCGAACTACCCCTCGAAGCGGGGCGAGCCGCGCAACATCACCGAGTACATGGCGAGCGCCGATCAGGTGCCGATCATGACGAACTCCGAGTCCGTCCTCCAGTTCGGCAACAACGCCTACGCGAAGCCCGCGACCGCGCTCAACATCCTGCGCGAGACCGTGCTCGGCAGGGAGCAGTTCGACTTCGCGTTCAAGCAGTACGCGCAGCGCTGGAAGTTCAAGCGGCCGATGCCCGCCGACTTCTTCCGCACGATGGAGGACGCCTCCGGCACAGACCTCGACTGGTTCTGGCGCGGCTGGTTCTACACGACCGACCACGTCGACATCTCCGTCGAGCGCGTGCGCCTCTTCCGCGCCGACACGATGAACCCCGACGCGGAGAAGGCGGCGCGCCGAGCCGAGCGCGGGGAGCGCCCGCCGTCGCTCTCGGAGGAGCGCAACCGGGCGCTCGCGAAGCGCGTGGACGAGTTCCCGTCCCTGCGGGATTTTTACAACGAGTACGACGAGCTGGTCGTCACCGGGCGCGACCGCGAGGAGTACCAGAAATTTTTGCAGGGCTTGACCCCGCGCGAGAGGGAACTCTTGCAGACGGGCTTGAACTTCTACGTCGTCGATCTCAAAAACGTCGGCGGGCTCGTGATGCCGGTCATCTTCGAGATCGAGTACGCGGACGGGACGAAGGAGACGATGCGCATCCCCGCCGAGATCTGGCGCTACAACAACGCGGAGGTGTCGAAGCTGATCATGACGCCGAAGGAGATCCGCTCCATCGCGCTCGACCCGCGGCAGGAGACGGCGGACGTGGACGCGGCGAACGACAGCTTCCCGCGCCGCCCCGTGCGGACGCGCTTCCAGATTTTCAAGCAGCAGACGACTGAGAACCCGATGCAGCAGTTGGAGCGCAAGCAGCCCGCGGCGCTCCAGCCGACGCCGCAGCCGAACCGTTGAGGGAGTCCACAGTTGAAGAAACGCGCCGTCAGACTTCTATCTTTCGCGCTCGCCTTTGCCGCCGCGCTCGCCGCGCCCGCTGAGCGCGGGGCGTCGGCGCACAAGTTCCACACGAGCTTCGCCGAGGCTGACTACGACGCCGCGACGCGCTCGCTCCAGATCACGCTGCGCACCTTCCCAGACGATCTGGAGAGCGCGATCCGCAGGCGCGGCGGGGGGCGCGTCTCGCCCGACGACAAGAAGGCTTTCGGCGCGCGGGTCTTCGAGTACCTGCAGGAGACGTTCCGGCTGAAGACGGCGCGGGGAGAGGCTGTGAAACTCTCGTGGGTCGGGATGGAGGCGGGCACGGATTCCGCGTGGCTCTA
>JAIVJC010000247.1:0-2503 GCA_020200235.1 Acidobacteriota bacterium
ACTCGACGGCGCGAGCCCGGCGGCGCGCTCAAGCGCGAGCAGCGCGCCGTCCTCCTCGCCCTTCTCGTAGAGGGCGAGCCCTTCTTCGAGGTGTGCGGCGAGAGCCTCGCGCCCCTCCTCGGGCGACTCCTCAATGACGGCGCGGTTCAAGCGCGCGCAACGCTCGTACTCGTGCCGGGCGGTCTCGCCGCGCGCGACGTTAGCCCGGCACAGCTCCTTCAGCGCGCCGCGCGTGATCACGCCCGCCTCGATGAGCAGCGTGACGAGCGAATCGACGATCTGGTGCTCGTGCTGGAGGTTCTCGGCGTGCTGGAGCATGAGATGGAATCCGCGCTCCAGCTTCTCGGCGAACTTCGTGAGCGCGGTTTCGAGCACGGTCATGCGCTCCAACATGAGCGCGTCGTGCTGCGAGTCGCCCGCCGCGGAGCTCGACTCGAAGCGCAGCGACGCGGGCTCGACGACCAGCATCAGGCGCGTCCCGCACCGCTCGCACAGCTCCTGCCCGTAAGGGTTCGCCGCGCGGCAGCGCTGGCACCTTATTTTTTGAAACTCGTGCGGCATGATAAATCAACGATGAACGCGGAACGGTGAACGATGAATTGAAGCAAATGTATTTCACTTCATCGTTCATCGTTCCGCGCTCATCGTTCGTATTCGTAGAACCCGCGCCCGGTCTTGCGACCGAGCCAGCCGGCGTCGACGTAGCGCTTGAGCAGCGGGCAGGGGCGGTACTTCGGATCGCCGAGTTCGGTGTGGAGCACGTTGAGGATCGCGAGGCACACGTCCAAGCCGATGAAGTCGGCGAGCGTCAGGGGTCCCATCGGGTGGTTCATGCCGAGCTTCATGATGCCGTCGATCGACTCGCGCGGCGCGACCGATTCGTGGAGCGCGAAGATCGCCTCGTTGATCATCGGCATCAGGACACGGTTCGAGACGAAGCCGGGCGAGTCGTTGCACTCCAGGGGAATCTTTTCGAGTCGCTCGGTGAGCGCGCGCGTGCGGTCGTAGGTCTCGTCCGAGGTGGCGATGCCGCGGATGATCTCGACGAGCTTCATCACGGGGACGGGGTTCATGAAGTGCATTCCGATGACTTTGTCGGGCCGGCGGGTGGCCGCGCCCAGCTTCGTGATCGAGATCGAGGAGGTGTTCGAGGCGAGGATGGCTTCGGGACGCGTCAACCTGTCGAGACCGCGGAAGATTTCCGCTTTGACCTCGAAGTTTTCGGTGACGGCTTCGACGACGAAGCCCGCGCCCGCGAGATCGTCCATCTCGGTCGTCGCTTTGACGCGCGAGAGGACGGCGCGCTTCTCTTCCTCGCCGAGCCGCTGCTTGTCCACGTCGCGCTGGAGGCTGCGGTCTATCGCCGAGAGCCCGCGCTCCAGGAACTCGTCCTTCACGTCGCGCAGCACGACCGAGTAGCCCGCGCGCGCTGCGACCTGCGCGATGCCGTTGCCCATCGTGCCCGCGCCCACCACTCCGATGATCTCTTCCACGCTCGAATCTCCGATGCGGATTAACTAACGCCAGTCGGGCGGCTGCGCCGGCGGCGCGTAAACCTGCTCGCGCTCGCCCCGCCGATCGTTTTCGACCCAGTCAGAGATGGGCGGCGGCGGCGCATCGCCGAGGGCGTAGCGCGCGAAACGCGCCGACTCGTCCACGTAAAGTTGCGCGCCCCTGCCGGAGAGAAACCAGAACGAGTAGGCGGCGAGCGCCGTCCCGAAAGGGATGTTCAGAGCCATCAGGATCGCGGCGACGATCCCAGCCTTGCGCGCCCACGTCTTGCGCTTGAGCAGGCCGTAGCCCGCCACGAGCGACGGGAGGATGAAGAGCAGCGAGACCAGCGCGCCGACGCCGATGGCGAGGAGGAAGAAGCCGAACGGCGGCGCGGAGCGGCCCGGCTCGTTGATCAGCGTGTAGATGACCGGGATCGTGAAGACGACCGCGAGGACGAGCAGCAGCGAGTGCAGCCCGCCGTAGACGAGTTGCAGGATGCCGAGAGTCTTGTTGTGTTCGTCGGTGGTCATCGCACGCGCGAGAAGGGACCCGTCTAACGCTCGACCGCCATCGCGACGGCGTTGCCGCCGCCGAGGCAGAGCGCGGCGAGACCACGGCGGGCGTCTCGCCGCCGCATCTCGTAGAGCAAGGTGGTGAGCAGCCGCGAGCCAGACTGCCCGATGGCGTGTCCGAGCGCGACCGCGCCGCCGTTGACGTTGACCTTCGACGGGTCGAGCCCCAGCTCGCGGATGATCGCGACCGCCTGCACGGCGAAAGCCTCGTTCAGCTCGATGAGATCGACCTCGTTCAGAGACCAGCCCGCCTTGCGCAAGACCTTCCTGATCGCCTCGACCGGAGCCATCATCACCAGCTCGGGCTGGATGCCCGAAGTCGCCTGCGCCGCGATGCGCGCCATCGGCTCGACGCCCAGCTCGCGCGCCCGCTCCATCGACGTGACGACCACAGCCGACGCGCCGTCGTTGACGCCCGGCGCGTTGCCCGCCGTCAC
>JAIVJC010000247.1:2695-3978 GCA_020200235.1 Acidobacteriota bacterium
CCGCCGAGACGCCGAACGGGATGTCGCCCTTCAGTGCAGCCTGGCGCGCGGGGTTCTGACCGACCCCCGCCTGGATGACGCAGCCCATGATCACTTCGTCCACGTCTTCGGGGCGCACGCCCGCGCGCCGCACGCTCTCGCGCACGACCATCGCGCCGAGATCAGTCGCCGAAAAACTCTTCAACGCGCCCTGAAACTTCCCCGTCGGCGTCCTCACCGCGCTGACGATGACGGACTCTCTCGCGTCAGGCATTGCACACTCCTTATGAGGCTGTCAGCTATTAGCTGTTAGCTGTTAGCAAAACAAATGATGTTAAAGGCTAAGAGCCGGAGCTAAAAGCCGTGAGCTAACACCCGGTAGCCAACGGCTAATAGCTAACAGCTAATAGCTAACAGCTTTTGTTTGATGTATCGATTATACGTTCGCTCCGGGGGGTGTCAAGCAAGCGATCAGCGGGCGCCGGCGACCGATTGCAAGGGCGTGGTGCGGGTGCTAGACTCGCGCCGTTCTTACAACCACGCTCTTACTTTTTTCCGTCTTTCAGGTCAGTCATGCAGGCACTCATACTCGCTGGCGGCAAGGGCACGCGGCTGCGACCGCTCACCGTCTACACGCCGAAGCCCATCGTCCCGATCTGCAACCGCGCCTTCCTCCTCTACCAGATCGAGACGCTGCGCGGCGCGGGGATCACGGACATCACGCTCTCGCTCTCCTACCAGCCCTCGAAGATCGAGCAACTGCTCGGCGACGGCGGCGACTTCGGCGTGCGCCTCAAGTACACGACCGAGCCGCAGCCGATGGGCACGGCGGGCGCTTACAAGTTCGCCGCCGAGTTCATCAACGAGCCGACCGTCGTCTTCAACGGCGACGTGCTGACCGATCTCGATCTCCAGAAAGTCGTCGCGGAGCACAAGCGCAACGGCGCGGCGGCGACCATCGTGCTGACGCCCGTCGAAGATCCCTCGTCGTTCGGCGTCGTCGAGACTGACGCGGAGGGGCGCGTGCTGCGCTTCATCGAGAAGCCGGCGCCGGGCGAAGCCCCGTCCAACAACATCAACGCGGGCACTTACGTCCTGGAGCCGCACGTCCTCGATCTCGTCCCCGAAGGCGAGACCTATTCGTTCGAGTACCAGCTCTTCCCCGACCTGCTGAAGCGCGACGAGAAGTTTTTCGCGCACGTGCCCGAGAAGACCTACTGGCTCGACATCGGCACGCCCGCGCGCTACCTCCAGGCGCACCACGACCTGCTCGCCGGACTGGTCGGCGATATCAACCCGAAGAG
>JAIVJC010000124.1 GCA_020200235.1 Acidobacteriota bacterium
ATCTACTACGGCGAGCACGTCATCCAGTTTATGAAGGACTTCGGCTTCGCGATCCTGAGCGGCGTCGCGGGCCTGTGCGTCGTCGGGCTCACGATCTACTTCTACCGCAGCCGCCGCGGGGGCAACCCGCCCGGCGTCAAGGAAGCCTCCGCGACGACGGGCGACGCGGCGGGCGGCGACTGACTTTGGGCGAGTGGACGCGGGCGCGCGACGGTCGCGCGCCCGCCTTGACGTGAGGGGAGGAATCTATTTCTTCGTGAAATGGCTGTGGCACAAGATCGCGGGCGGGCTCGCCAAAATCTCCGCCTACCTCGGCACGCTCGGAGCCTTCGGCGTCTTCGCCGTGGCGGTGCTCGACGCGACGTTCGTCCCGATGCCGGGCGGCGTGGACGCCGTCACGCTCTTCCTCTCGCACCAGAGCCCCGCCCGCTGGGCGCTCTACGCGGCGGCGGCGGCGTTCGGCTCGACGGTCGGGTGCGTCATCCTCTACCGCGTCTCGCGCCGCGCGGGTCGCCGCGCCCTCGCGCGCTTCTCGGAGCGGAAGCAGCAGCGCGTGAAAGAGTTGATCGAGCGCTACGACGTGCTCGCCGTGCTCGTCGCGTCTCTTTTGCCCCCGCCTTTCCCGTTCAAGCTCTTCGTCGTCTCGGCGGGCGTCTTCCGTTTTCCCCTGGCGCGGTTCGCGGCGGCGATCCTCGTCGGTCGCGCCATCCGCTTCGCCCTCGAAGGCTACCTCGCCGCGCACTACGGCGACCGCGCCAGAGAGATCTTCACGCACTACTACCCCTACGCGGCGCTCGCCATCGCGGCGCTCGTCGCCGTCTTCTTCGTCGCGAAGAACGTGATCAAAAACCGGAGGCGGGGGGCGGAGGTCGGGGGCTAGCGGTGACCGGCGCGGGCTTGAGTCCGGCGGGCGGGCTCGGCTCTGAAGTGGCGCGCGGCGGCGATGTCGCCGACGCCCTGCGCGCGGAGCATTCCGAGCAGGTAGATGAAGACCTCGGCGGTGGCGCGCGCGTCGCCCGACGCGCGGTGCCGGTTACGGATCGGCACGCCGAAGTGTTCGGCGACGGTGTGCAGGCGGTGGTTGGCGAGCGAAGGGACGACGCGGCGCGAGAGCGAGACGGTGCACATCTCTGCGTTGCACATCTTGCGTCCGGGGTAGGCGCGACCCACTTCGTAGTTGAGGAAGCGCACGTCGAAGGAGGAGTTGTGCGCGACGAGAACGGACTTCCCGACGAAGTCGAGCAGATCTTCGGCGATGCTTTCGAAGACGGGCGCGGTGGCGACCATCGAGTCGCTGATGCCGGTGAGCGAGCTGATGAAGGGCGGGATCGGGACCCGCGGGTTGACGAGCGAAGAGAACTCGGAGACGATGCGACCGCGGCTCACGCGGTAGGCGCCGATCTCGACGAGCCTCGACGGCGGAATCTTCGAGCCCGTCGTCTCCACGTCGAAGACGACGAAGTCGGTCGCTTCGAGCGCGCGGCACTCGTCGTCCTCGCAGTCGAGCCAGACCTCGTCGTCGTCGCTCAGGCGCAGCCGCCAGTCTTCGTCGGCGAAGGTCGAGACGAGCAGCGCGGCGGTCGCGGGGTCGGAGCAGGGGATTTGCAGGACGTGCTCGGCGACCGCCTCGACACGAGGTTCGGCGGGTGCGACATCGCGCGGGATTGTAGCACGGCGGAGCCGCCGGGAGGGATGTGCGAACGATGCAGTCCGAAGAGGTCATCGACAGGTTCCGGCGCACGGGCGCGCTGCTCGAGGGTCACTTCGTGCTGTCGAGCGGGTTGCACAGCACGCAGTACCTACAGTGCGCGCTCGTCCTCCAGCACCCGTCAGAGGCGGAAGCGTTCGCGCGCGCCGTCGCCGCCCGCTTCCAGGGCGAGACCATCGAGACGGTCGCCGCGCCCGCCATCGGCGGCATCGTCATCGGCTACGAGGTGGCGCGCGCCCTCGGCGCGAAATCGATCTGGACGGAGCGCGAGGCGGGGCGCATGACGCTGCGCCGCGGGTTCACACTTCGACCCGGCGAGAGCATCCTCGTCGTCGAAGACGTGATCACGACCGGCGGCTCGACGCGCGAGACCATCGACACTCTTCGCGAGGCGGGCGCGCGCGTCGTCGCCGCCGCCTCGATCATCGACCGCTCCGCCGGACGCGCCGACGTGGGCGTCCCACGCGTCGCGCTCGCCACCCTCGACGTGCCCTCGTTCGCGCCCGACGCGTGCCCCGCCTGCCTGCGCGGCGAGACGGCGATCAAGCCGGGCAGCAGGAAACAGTGATGAGTGATGGGTGATGAGTAATGAGTGAAAACACTTCTTACTCATCACCCATCACTCATCACTCATCACTTGAGATGAACGTTCGCCTCACGATCCAGTACGACGGCACGGACTTCGCCGGGTGGCAGACGCAGGCGCGTGGCGAGCGCACGGTGCAGGGCGAGTTGGAGGGCGCGCTCGCGCTGCTCGAAGGCGAGGCGGTCACGGTGCACGGCGCGGGTCGCACCGACGCGGGCGTGCATGCCGAGGCGCAGGTGGCGAGCGTCACGCTGCGCCGCGAGTGGTCGCCGGAAAAGCTGCGCGCGGCGATCAACGGCAACATCGGCCGGGACGTGCGCGTGACGGGGGTCGAGGCGGCGGGAGACGGCTTCCACGCGCGGTTTTCCGCGAAGGGGAAGACCTACCGTTACTACGTCTTCAACGAGCACTTCATCTCCCCCTTCGTCGTCCGCTACGCCCACCACGAGGCGCGCGAACTGAGCGTCGGGCGGATGCGCGAATGCGGGCAACTGTTTCTGGGCGTCCACGACTGGAGCGCCTTCTCGTCGGCACAGGCGGAGGTGGAGGATCGCGTCCGCAACGTCACGCGCCTCGAGGTCGGGGAGTTCTGGAGCGATCAGGCGCGCGGGCGCGTCGTCGAGATCAGCGTGAGCGCCGACGGCTTCCTGCGCTACATGGCGCGCTCCATCGCGGGGACATTACTCGCCGTCGGGCGCGGCGAGTCGGGCGAGGACGAAATCGCGCGCGCCCTCGCGACCGGCGACCGCGCCCTCGCCGGGGCGACCGCGCCCGCGCGCGGGCTCACGCTCGTCGAGGTTCACTACGATGTGGGTGAGTGGCGGCAGGCTGGTGTTGTGTGACTGGAAGCAGCAGCTTCATACCCAGACACGAAGCGGGGGCCTGGCGAGGGCACGCTTAATAAGCGAGCTGAGATTTTCCAGATCCTTCAGCACCATAACGAGTTTATTACCTGGCAATAGGATATACACACTATTCTGATTATAGCCTTGCCTATACCAAGTGAGCACTGTACCTGTTAACCCCGCAATCGCACTCACCTTCGATCCTGCGCGATCACCTAAAACATGACCACCATCATGACCCATCGTACCATCTCTACGCTCCCAAAAGCGGGACGAATCAACACCACCATTCGGCGTCACCATATCTGTGATATTAGGCTTGTTGTCTGTGTCAGCTGTCACTCCGACGTTCTGGTTGTTCGAGTCAACAGCGAGAGAGTGCCCCGCCTCGTGCATAACCGTGCCCGACGGATCACCGCTCTCTACCGCCTCGACCGCCGTCTCCACGGGCACGTCGGGCCACGGCGAAAGCCCCTCCGAGTGCATTTCGGCAGCCATCCCCCCGCTGTAGTTGTGAATGTTGAAAGAGCCGGGTTGAGCATTCATCCCCGACGGGTCGGAGAAGACGACGGGGCTGTTGCCCACATAAGCGTAGCGGTTGAGTGACTGCGGGTCGGTCAGCTTCGCGCTTGAGGAGAGCGGGTCGACGCTCGTGAACCTGCCCTGCACGTCCGAGTGGTAGCGCGCCTCGGCGAAGTTGAGCCCCGTCTCCGCGTCCCGCTCGTAGCCCGTGTACTTCTGCCTGACGCTATCGCCCGCGTAGCCCATCGCACTCGTGCGTCCCCAACTGTTAGCTTGAAGAGAGTAATTTAAGAAGGGTTCATAATGGAGGTATTTTTTCTTGCAGCTCATTGAATACTAACTCTTGAGACAAGTCGGTCACCCTGCGCATATGATTAACTATTGGATAACGTCAAGCGGCACGACTACCTG
>JAIVJC010000163.1:0-8800 GCA_020200235.1 Acidobacteriota bacterium
GCTCTATACAAGAGCTATTAGATAAGAATAGGAATACCACAAATACGAATTCCATTGCTGTTCCCGCCTTTGTAGCCATCATTTGAACCCAAACTTTCGTTGTAGGCTATTCCACTTGTCTCTAACAAAGTCCTTACCGTGCTCATATACTCCTCTATCTCCGTATAGAGGACTAGCACGATCAATGTGAATGTCCGTGGCCCTAGCCGGGCTATGATCTTTGATTACAATAGGAGGTAAAAGAATGACGCTGAAAGTTTCATCTTTAGGGTAAAGTACCTTGAAATGAAAACTGAGTTCGCAAGTCCTGCTTCCGGGATCGCGGAATTCCATACCGAATGGATGATCCACTGGGTTAAAAGCGGCATTCTCTATACCGGAGAGGTATCCTGCCTTAATTAGTTGCTTGACTGTCGTATCATAATCATTTGGGAAATCAATACTCGTTATTATCTTGTGAGACCTATCCCAGTTAATACCGACACCGGGCACATTCTTTTGTAGCTCATCAGCATATGCCTGTAGCAATTTTGGATACTCTGGACTTGCCTGAAACTCTTCTTGTGTCTGCTGCGTGCCAGCTACCGCAGCGAGCATCAGATTATTCGAGTCAGCAGCCGCCTGACCCTGCGCCCCGTCAAGCGCGCTCGTGTTGACATCCGCCCCGCTCGCCCCTGCCACGTCCGCCGTCTGCCAGCCGTGATCCTCCACGATGTCGGGCGTCATGGCGGTGAAGTCGTCGATCTCTCGCGAGTACTGAGCGGTCTGGATGCCTGAGCAGCCGGGGCAGTTGAAGCCGCTGACGCCGAGCATCCCCGACGGGTCGGAGAAGACGACGGGGCTGTTGCCGACGTAAGCATAGCGGTTGAGCGATTGTGGGTCGGTCAGCTTCGCGCTCGCCGAGAGCGGATCGATACTCGTGAACCTGCCCTGCACGTCCGAGTGATACCGCGCCTCGGCGAAGTTGAGCCCCGTCTCCGCGTCCCGCTCGTAGCCCGTGTACTTCTGCCTCACCGAGTCGGCGGCGTAGCCCATCGCCTGCGTGCGACCCCAACTATTAGCCTGCAACTCCTCGCCGAAGGGCAGGTAGTCGTGCCGCCTCACCACGCCACCGTCCCGCTCGTCACACGCAGCGAGCCGAGATAATCGCTGGTCGAGTTGTTAAATGATTATGGTGATTTCGGAGATAGCCGTTAGGCTAGTAAGAACATATACCTCTTAGAACAATTACACTCATCTGAGTCGAAACATTCAGTGGTTTTTATCGACTAATTGTATGTCTACAAAGTTATTGTTCTGTAACTCAGCAAATTGGGCATTATCGAATGCTCTTACAGACCCATCATAGAACAGAACAAATCGCTTACCGTCATGATTCGGCCGTTTCTCAGCAATAATTGCAATCCTATTAGCAGGCGTTGCTGAGAACTTAGGTTTTAGAGGGTTGTTTACAATCTCATAACTCGTCCGGAAAGTATCCGTTTTCACGGAAGGCTTTATTCTTTCATCGCCAGGACAGATAAAAAGACTCGGGTCTTTTGACATCAAATGTACTTTATCGAGGCTGGACGGAAATCCAAGCACTCCGGCAGAGTGATGGAGGTACAGTTTTATCAACTCGTCGATGCGTTCTAAATTGGCAATACACTTCTCATCAATAGTAGATTGAGAGTAGGACTGTTTATTCATTTTTTGAGCCCTCGATGGAAAGGACCAAAGCAATGCCAGAAGGATGGCGGAAAGCACAATCGGCAGACGGTTGCTCACCATTGCGGGCTCGTTAGGGCGGGTTGGAATCTTTGATCTCATTGATAATACCTCCAGGATAACATTCGGACAGCTAACGTGAAGCATTCAGTTGGCGGAGACTTTGCTCCAAGTATTTGATGCCAACGGAATACGCTTTAACCTCGTCCTTAGCCCACCTTTTGGGATTATAAAACCATTTATTAAAAGTAGGTGTCTCCTGTCCATATTTTGCAATACCTGCCAGATTAGTTTTCCGATGAACTTCTTCATGCCGCCTTATCTCTTCGGCAATGTATGGATTTGCGCTAGGAAGCTTTACGTTGACCTCACCTGATGAAGTTGTCGTCGCAGCCACTTTGACTTCGCCCCATTTGTCTTTAAGAGATTCGTTAACCATGTTTTTTAGTTCTTCAATATCCTTTGCTCTTGGCCCAAACTTTTGAAACGCTGCTCGCACATCTTTATCGAAAGCAATCCTTTGCACTATTTCTAACCTCATCAGGTCTGGGTCTTGCGCCTGCTGTTGTGGCGGTGCGGCGTTCCTTGGGGTAACTGCCCACAGCATCCTGTTACTCTCCGCCATGGCGATAGCCCGCGCGTTGCTGATCGTCCCGCTCTCCAGCCCCGTGTTAATGAAGTCGGCGTAACGCGCCGCCTCGATGGTCGCCTGTAAGTTGGCGTCGTAGCGCGCCTCCTCCTCTTCGAGCACGCCGGGGTCGGCGTAGCCGGAGTTCGCCGCGATGTCGAAGTTGCGCGGCGAGATGCTGCCCGGCCCACGCGACATCCCGCTGGGGTCGGAGAAGTTGACCGGGTTATTGCCCACGTAAGCATAGCGGTTGAGTGATTGCGGATCGGTCAGCTTCGCGCTCGCCGAGAGCGGATCGACGCTCGTGAACCTGCCCTGCACGTCCGAGTGATACCGCGCCTCGGCGAAGTTGAGCCCCGTCTCCGCGTCCCGCTCGTAGCCCGTGTACTTCTGCCTGGGAGGAAGCGGAAATATCATTTTACTGATTCTATCTTAAGTTAAATATTTCCATTGAGTAGTAGTCCACAATACTTCTTTACACTTAAAGACTTTACCCGCGCGCAGACGCACACTACGATACTCTCTACCCTTTAATTGCCCCCAAAGTGTGAAAGAGATAATCTTGCGTCCTCTAGCTCCTGAGAATTTCAATTTATATGCGTTTCCCTCTATATCTATCAATTCGACTTCCGGCAAGATTATCGAACCATCAGGCATTCGCACACCGGGGGGACCAAGAAGATCATGTGTAAAAGGCTCTTCTAGATAAAGCCCGATCTCTTGATCGTCACCTGTGGGCTTCATCATTTCGTCAGGTGTAAGTACAGCCCACTCGTTGGAAATTGTGACAGCCTTTCCTATGGTTTGGTCGGTATAGGGAGAACGCTTCTGAAACATTCCTAAATGATAAGCACCAAAGACGAGAAGTAATAATATACAAACGGTAGCCAAGATTGTATAGAGCATTTTCCTTGACCTCAAGGGAAGTAGTGGCACCCCAAATGTCTGGACTGAATTTACATCCAACATTTTATCACATTACCGTTTAGGATATTCCTTTGTTTCTTTAATATACGACTGTAAACGGTTCTTTATGAACTTCTCATGCCTTGAGGGTCTTATTTCATTGTTCTTAGGGACACCGGATATATTCATCTCATTTAGAGCCCTTTGAAATGCATGTCCACAATTATTGCCGGTAAAGCCATATCCGCCTTTACCATCGTATGCGCTGATGATCAACTGTCCGAAGCGATCATTAGCTTGATATGATCCAAAATCGAGGACATATCCCCTGCCTGAACTGAGCTGCCGTCTCTCTTCAGTATATTTGCTTGCAGGGTCCACCTGTTTCCACGTTTCATCACCCGTTTTTTCATCCCTATATGCTTCCCACGAGTATGAAGTGCCATTGATGATATAAGAAACATGTCCGAATGCAGAGGAAACATCGGCACCACCGTTGGTAGTACCTCTCCAGATAATTACCTCCACTCTATTAGTGCTAGATGGAGGAGGTGAGGGTTGTTGAGTTACTTTCTCAACGTTATCGTTGTTTGAGTCTGCCGCCCGTTCCTGCGTCACGTCGAGCGCGCTCGTGTTAACATCCGCCCCGCTTGCCCCTGCCACGTCCGCCGTCTGCCAGCCGGTTGCCGACGTATGCGTAGCGGTTGAGTGATTGAGGATCAGTCAGCTTCGCGCTCGCCGAGAGCGGATCGATACTTGTGAACCTGCCCTGCGTGTCGGAGTGGTAGCGCGCCTCGGCGAAGTTGAGCCCCGTCTCCGCGTCCCGCTCGTAGCCCGTGTACTTCTGCCTCAGCGAGTCAGCGGCGTAGCCCTGCGCACTGGTGCGCCCGCCCTGTCCCGCCGGCAACTCCTCGCCGAAGGGCAGGTAGTCGTGCCGCTTGACACCGGCGAGGCTCCCCGTCTGATCCACGACCATCCTCGGCGTGCCCAGGTGATCCGAGACCAGCCAGTTGACACCGCCACCGCCCTGCGCCGCTACCGCCGCCGCGTACTGGGAGTTCGAGCGCGCCACCCACTCCCCGTTGCCCGAGCTGGAGAACCCGTAGACGTTCGCCTCTCTCCCTTGCGACGGCACGCCCGCCTCCCACGCCGCCCACCCCGCGGCGTCCGGCTCACGTGCGTTGAACGCCGCGTACAGGTCGTAGACGAACCAGTGATCCGAGCGGTTGCGGTTCGCGTACTCCTGCGAGAGGAAGAGCGACTGCCCCAAGGTAGACGCCGCGTTGAAGAAGGCGGTCTGCCCCTGCCCCATCGCTGTCGTGAGCGTGGAGACCTGTGACGATAGCTCGCCGCTCGTCGGCTGCCGGTTCAGGATGGAAGTGTAGAACGACGTGACGAACGCGGAGAGCTGCGCCGCGGCGCCGCCCGCCGTGTAAGCCTCGACCTCGGCGATGCGCGCCACCCCGTCGGCCGCCCCCGTCACCGTCACCTTGATCGCCGTCGTCGAGACAGGCGCGAACGTGAACTTGCGCCACACCAGGTTGTTGCCCGTCACACTCGCCCCCGGCACCTGCGCCCACGCCGACCCAGTCCAGTACTCCACCGTGTAGGCGCTCGCCCCGTAGAGCGTGAAGGTCTCCGCGGCGGATGGGTCGGACTGGTTCGGGTAGTCGTCGCGCACCGTGTAGACGTCCACCTCGCCGACGGTCTTCTGCCCGGCGAAGTCCACCCGCAGCCACTGCGAGCCGAGCGGGTGAGAGCGCCAGTAGCCCGTCCCGGCTGTGTCCGTGCAGTAGCGGGTGCCGTCGATGGCGTCCGCCGGGCGCGTGTGCCGCCCCGCCCCGAACGTGCCGTCGGGGTCGAAGAAGGAGGCGCTCGCCGCCGCGCCCTGCGCCGCCGAGGCGACGTTGACGCCCCCGGCGGCGGAGCCCGGCTCGGCGGTGACTAAGAGCTCCCCGCCCCGGTAGCCGTACTCCTTCCGCGGTGACGCGGGCAGGGCTCCGCCCGCGTACTCCGCCAGCAGCTCCCCTGAGAAGCCGTAGACCTGCCACGTCACGACGCCGCCCAGGTCGCGCCTCACACGCTTGCCGCCGGCGTCGTAGGTGTAGCGCGAGAAGACGGACGTGGCGGAGTTCTGCTCCAGCGTCATCCGGTTCTCGGCGTCGTAGGTGCGCTGCGCGGCTGACGCGGAGTAGGTGTCCTGCGTCAGGTTGCCCGCCGCGTCGTAGCTCATGCCGGCGGCCGTCAGCCGGTTCGTCGCCGCGTCGATGGTGAACTGCCTGCTGTTGACGCCGGCGGACGTGCCGGCGGCGTTGATCTGCCGGTTGCCCCAGCGGTCGTAAGTGTAGGCTTGCGAGACGGCGCCCGCACCCGCGTTGTTCGTCTCCGTGACGGACGAGAGGCGGTTCAGCGCGTCGTAGGCGTAGGAGCTCTGCGCCATGAAGTAGGAGCCCGGCGCGTTGACCCCGTCGTAGTTGCCGCCCGCGGCTGTCGGGACGTAGGCGTCCGCGCGCTTGAGGTTGCCGTTGTTCTCCGGGCCGCTGCCGGCGCGCCCGGCGTTGGTCGTCGCGTTGATGTCGTTCTGCGAGTAGTAGTTGATGAGCGCCCCGCGGTTCCAGTCCCACTCGCCCGCGCCCGATTGCTGCCACGCGGCGGTCGAGAGCCGCACGTCGTAGAGCTGGCCCCGCACGTTGTAGTGCAGCTTGTGGTAGAGCGGCGTCAGGGTGCCGAACTGCTCCTCCTTCATGCGGCTCGCCGCGTCGTAGGAGATGCCCGCCGAGTAGGTGCGCTGAGCCCCGTCGCCAAGGTTGCCGGTAAACGACGCGAGCCGTCCCGCCGCGTCCGGCGCGTACAAGACGGTGTGACCGGAAGGGTAGACTTGCGACGTGACCATCCCGGCGCGGTTGGTGCTCCACGTCAGCGCCCTGGCTCGCATCGCCGCCCGCGTAGTTGTACCAGAAGCGGCCCTTGCCGTATGCCCCGGCGGTCGGGTTGTCGTAGAACCGCTCCACGTCCGGGTTGACGGCCGTGTTCGAGTAGTCTGTGTAGGTGTTACGACCGAGCTCATCGTAGGTGTAAGAGACGGTGACGCCGCGCGCGTCCGTTCGCTGCGTCAGGTTGCCGCCGTTGTCGTAAGCGTAGAGGGCAGACCACAGGCTGTTCGGGTTCTGATCGAAGGGCGCAAGGTAGCTGTCCGCGAGGGCGAGCGATTGGTTCGCGTCCTGCTCCGGCAGCTTCGCGCGCACGAGGCGCGAAAGCGAGTCGTAAATGAAGTAGCGGCGCTGCGCCCCCTGCGCCACCGCGCGCAGGTTCCCCAGCACGTCGTAGGCGTAGTCGGTCGCGTAGGCGAGCCCCGCCGGGTCTTCGACGACCTGCGTCATCCGCCCCAAGGCGTCCGTCACGCTGCGGCGCGACTTGCCCGCCTGATCCGTCACCGTCACCTGGTTGCCGCTATAGACGGTCGAGACCTGCGCGCCGTCGGGCGTCGTGACGAAGGTGGTGCGACCGAGCGCGTCGAACTGCGTCGTCGTCCACTGCGGGCTCTGCCCCTGCCACGGCCTGAACGGGTACGACATCCGGTAGGCGCGCCCCAGCGCGTCGTAAGACCTTTGCGTCGCCGTGTAGTTGATGGACGACTCGTACTGCCGCGACTCGTAGGTGCGACCCAACTGGTCGTAGACGATCTCGCTCTTGAGCGCGTTGTCGCCGTAAGCGGAGAGATCGCCCGTCGTCGTCACCGTGCGCGCCGCGTCGTTGTAGCTAAAACTCGTCTGCGCCTGCGCGCCCGTCCCGTAAGCGAGGATGAGCTGCGTCGGGCGGTCGAGCGCGTCGTTGTAATACCCATTGCTGACGACGCCGTTCACGTCCTCGACCTCGACGGGCTTGCCCAGGTAGTAGTCGAACTGCGTGTAGGCGGTGTGCCCCAGCGCATTGGTCGCGCTCGTGGCGAAGGCGTAAGAGGCTTGCGCGCCAAGCTCCGGCGGCTGGGAGTTCGCCCTCGCCTCGCCGTTCGGCGCGCCGTACCGATCCGCGAAGTCCAGCGTCGCCGCGTTGCCGCGCGCGTCGATAGCCTTGACGACGTTGCCCGCCACGTCGTACTGCGCGTAAGCGGTGACGGGCGTGCCCGCCGGGAGCAGCCAGCGCGAGGAGGCGGTCACGTTGCCGCGCGTCGTGTATGAAGTCGTGTAGGCGGCGTCCAAGCCGCTGATGTTCGACCGCGCCGTGAGCGGGGCGCGCAAGCCGTCCGCGGCGTAGTAGTCGTACTCGAAGGTGGTGCGCCCCTGCTCCGCGCCCGCCGCGTCGTAAACCGAGACCCGCGTCGGCAGCCCGCGCAGATGAATGTCCGTGTTCGTCGCGTAGTTCGCGCCGTTCGCCGGGTTCGTGGTCAGGTAGTCGGTGTGCGTGCGCCGCACGAGCGCGCCCGGAGCGCCCGCCCCGTAGTCGTAGTCGTAAACGTCCGTCTGGTTGTTGTACTGGTCATAGGCGAAGGTCTGCTTCGCCACTTGATTAGTGTCGGCGAGCGTGGTCGTGGTCTGCGAGACGTAAGGTCCCTGCCCGAACGCCGTCCCGTACGTCCACGTATTCTCCGTGCGGCGAAGGACGGTCGTGCCGTTCGCATCGAAGGACTCGCCCTTGTACTCCCTCCCCTCATCCCACTGAGGATAACCGACGGGGTCTGCGGTTAGGAGGGAGTTCGCCGCGCCGCCGCCGTGGAAGTAGTGCTTCTGCCGCCCCAGCAGTGTGCCGCCCGCGTCCAGTTGATCCGTGACGACGTAGCCGAGCGTCGTCGTGCCCGAGCACCCGTTGCAACTGTCGGGTCGGCTGTAGGTCGTCCGGTTCGTTAAGTTCACTCCGTCGGCGTACTCGCGCCGCTCCACCACGCGGCGATAAATCTGCCTGTGCTCGAAGTCGCCGATGACGCCGCCGGGGTCTGACCCGTCGCTCAGCCCGTTGGCGTGGTCATACTCGACCGCCCCGCCCGTAGGCAGTTCGACGCGCGCCAGCTCGCCGTAAGGGTTGTAGCGGAACTGGTACTTCCTCGTAACGCCGTCGCCGTCCGGCAGGTAAACTGCGGAGACCACAGTCGGATCGAAGTTCGAGTAGCTGCTGCCCTCCAACCCCGGGAATAACGTCGCGGGCGTCTGTAGTGAGTACCCGGAGCGCAGGACATTCCCCAGATTCGTCTTGCAGACGCGCACCGTCCGCCCCGCCCCGCCGAAGCCCTTGTAATTGATCTTGTCGCACGTGCCGTACTGCCCGCCCTCAGCCACGTTGTAATCAACTGTCACCTGCCGGTTGAGCGAGTCTGTGATGGTCGAGACCCCGTAGCCGTTGTAGTTGAAAGTGATTTTGTTGCCGTTGCGGTCGCGTACCCAAGAGACGTACCCGCCGTCGATGCGGTAGCGCGTGCCGTCCTTGAGCATCAGGTAGCCGGAGACGTTCGTGTCCGTCACGCTGCTGCCGTCGGAGTAGTAGAGATCAACGATGTCGTTGTCAGAGATGAAGGTGGCGGACGTGCCGTCGGCGGTGACGAAGACCCGCCCGCGGTTGGTGCCTGAG
>JAIVJC010000163.1:8840-18401 GCA_020200235.1 Acidobacteriota bacterium
CGAGTGTTCGTTGCCCGCCGGTCAGTTGATCGCGCAGCTCGAACTCCGTCCCGTCCGCCGTCGTGAAGGTCAACCGCGTCAGCGTGAACCATGGGCGGGATATGCCGCTGGTGGGCCCCGTCGTACACCGCCGCGTCAGCCGCGCGCCGTAGCGGACGTGCATGATGCCGGGGCTGTATGCCGCGCCGCTGACCTGCCACCAGTCGTTTTCGGGGAAGTAATGAGTCTCGGTGTAGTCGTCGATCTGTACGGTCCAGGTGTCTACTTGCCAAAGCTGCTCGATGGGGAGCACGACGGTGTGTCCCGCGCCGCCGCGACCGCCGACGCTCAAGAGCGGCAGCCGGAAGTTCATGTTCCCGTTGTAGAGGTTGACGTTGTCGAACCCGCCTAATGCGTAAGAGCCTGCGGGCGAGCCCGGCGAGAGTCCGAGCGGGGTCGTGCCGTCGGTCGGCTTGCTCGACTGAGCCGTGGCGACGCCCGCGAGGAGGAAGAATGACAGGGCGACTAAACACACGGATCGCGGCGTGAGGTGGCGGGCGGCGCGGCTGGCGGCGGCTGTCATCGGTTGCAACTCCGTCATCCGGTGAAAGGATCGGAGAGGATCACAAAGGGGATCGCGCGCTCTCACGACGCGCCTCCCCACTTCTCAGTTCGCCGTGATCGTGATCCGGCAGACCCATTCCGGGTGGCCGGCTTCCGTCAGCACATAACGGCCGGGCGCGAGCAAGACGAGTTGTCGCCACTCGCGCCTCCCCTTCGTGTCGCGCGGCACGCGCACCTCGAAGAGGCGCGGGAGCGCCCCTGCGTCGAGCCGCAGGTCGAGCGAGTCGAGCCCGCTGCGGTCGTTGACGACGAGCAGGACGCGCCCCGCCGGGCGCGTGATCTCCGTGGGCTCAAAGCCGGTCGGGCGAATCGTGATGTGCTCGGATTCGAGGCGGGCGACGACCGCTGGCGTCGCGGCGGCGGACGGAGCGGCGGCGGTCTCGGCGGTCTCGGCGGACTGGGCTGCGACCGGCGCCGCGAGCCAGGTTTTCGCGGCGAGGGCACAGGCGGCGAGGATGACGAATGAGGCGACGGCGAGTGGCAGTTTAACCATCGCCGGGGCGTCCTCGAAGGTGTTACGCGGCATGGCGGCGGACTCCTGAAAGTAAGGTTGAGTCCTCACCGACGCTCAGCCGGGATGCGGGCTCTTACCGGCAACGCACCTTGATCGCTCGCGCGGACGGCAAAGACGTTGTTGGCTCACGAAGCCTCGTCGCCACTAGCAAGCGGCGGCGCGACGCGACTCTGTCATGGCAGCCGACGACGGAAGTGAGGTTCGGGAGGCGTGACGAGCTTCAGCTTCCGTGAAATGAAAAGCCGCACGGGGGCTGGCGACCGGACTGAACGCGAACGGGGGATGCGCGGGAGACTACTGCAAGTTTTTTCGCGCGTCAATAACATTCTTCCGCGCGGTCATCAACGCATGGCGCCACGGCGCGACTCGGATTCGTAGCGGCGCGCGCCACTCGCCTCTTTACTTCGGGTTGCGCGTTGCTAAGTGTAACGACTAAGATGCTGCTGCATCGTGATAAGCCGTGGAGCAGGACGATTTCCACTTGTTACCTGTCACCTGTCACCGGTCACTATTCACTCCCATGCTCTCCGACTTCGCACAGGTGGTCGAGCCCGGATCGCGCGACGAGTCGCTCTTAAAACTCGTCGCGTGGGACAGGCTGCCGCGCCACGTCGCCGTCATCATGGACGGCAACGGGCGCTGGGCGGCGCAGCGCGGGCAGCCGCGCGTGGCGGGGCACCGCGCCGGCGTGGAGGCTGTGCGCGCCGCGGTCGATACGGGCGCGCGGCTCGGCTTGGGGGCGCTCACGCTCTACGCCTTCTCGACCGAGAACTGGAAGCGCCCCCGCCTCGAAGTCGACGCGCTGATGCGGATGCTCAAGCGCTACCTGCGCCTCGAACTCGACGAGATCGACCGGCAGAACATCCGCTTCCAGTCGATCGGTCGCACCGCAGCCCTCGCCGAGAGCGTGCGCCGCGAGCTCACGAACGCCGCCGAGCGCACCGCGAAGAACACGGGGATGACCCTGAGCGTCGCGCTCAACTACGGCGGGCGCGCCGAGATCGTGGACGCCTGCCGCGCGGCTATCGAGCGACTCCAAACGGAGGGGCGCGACCCGTCGGGGCTCGACGCAGCAGACATCGAGCGCGGTCTCTACACGCGGGGCTTGCCCGAACTCGATCTGCTCGTGCGCACGAGCGGCGAGATGCGCATCTCCAACTTTCTGCTCTGGCAGGCGGCGTACAGCGAGATTCACGTGACCGAGACCCTGTGGCCCGACTTCCGCCGCGCGCACCTGCTCGAGGCGGTCGTCGATTTCCAGCGCCGCGACCGCCGCTTCGGCGGGCTCAAGCTCGTCGTCAACGCGAAGTGAGTGGTGAATGAATATGGAAGATGAACCATCGCCCACTATCACGTGGGACGTAGGTCGTTTCGGTGTGTCCGGAATGCTGAAGCTGGCAGACGGTAAAACCGTCAGGTTCACAATCGACGGGATGGACGAGTTGATCACCCCGGCAGTGTGGAACGCCATCGACTTCCTGGTGGCGAACGAGCCTCTCATGCGTCACAAGGTCGCGGGTTCGATGATCGAGCGTTATCAGGATTGGAACGACGGCGAGACCATTACTCCCGAGGAGCTTGCAAGAAGGATCGAGCTTGACGACGTGACGTTCCTGACGGAAGGCGGCGGAGAGCTCGTCTATACGGCTGGCGACATTTTTACGGATCATTGTATCTGTGTTCCTTTTGACGCAAATTATGAAATAGACGAACCGCAGTTAGAGGGTTAAGACTTTCGCCCAAGAAGCTCGTGAGGATTTCGCCGGACGTGAAGCTCTGCCAGGTCAAGTTCTGACTTTTCCCACAATCTCCTGATGAAACGAATCCTGACCGCGCTCGTGGCGCTGCCCGTCATCATCGCTTCCATCCGGTTCGAGCAGCTGAGGCTCCTCTTCGTCCTGATCGCGGGGGCGGCGATGATGGCGGGGCTCTACGAGTTCTGGATCCTCTCCGCTCGCCGCGACATGAAGGCGATGCGCGAGCTGGGCACGTTCTTCGCCGTCGCCTTCCTCATCCTCTTCTACTACCGCGCGCCGTCGATCTCGCCGGAGTTGCTGCTCGTGCTGGCGGTCATCTTCGTCGCGGCGACGCTCGCCGCGGCGATGCTTAGGGGCGCGCCCTTCGAGCGCATGATCGGTGCGGCGGGGGCGACGATCCTGGGCGTGTTTTACGTCGTCTTCCTCGGCGGTCACATCATCGCGCTGCGCACGTCGTTCGAGCCTCTGCTCGCGCGCCACCTGCTCTACTTCTTCCTGCTCGTCTTGATGGGCTCAGACACCGCCGCCTACTACACGGGGCGCGCGCTCGGTCGCCACAAGCTCGCGTCGAAGGTGAGTCCGGGCAAGACCTGGGAGGGCGCGGTCGGCGGGATGATCGCGAGCCTCGCCTTCGCCGCGCTGGCGCGCTACTGGTTCTTCGACGAGATCTCTCTACGCGCCGCACTCCCGCTCGCGGCGGTGATGAACGTCGTGGGCGTCGTGGGCGATCTCACCGAGAGCGCCTTGAAGCGCGGTGCGGGCGCCAAGGACGCGGCGAGCATCCTGCCCGGTCACGGAGGGCTGCTCGACCGGCTCGACAGCTTGCTCTTCAACGCGCCGCTCCTCTACTATTTCGCCGCGAACTACTTTCCCGCGTATTACCAGAAGCTGATCCTTTAAAGCCACGCGCCAAGTGCGCGCCGCCGCAGCGACGGACGTGACGACCGGATGAGTACCAAGAAAGCCGTGCTGGTCGCCGCCGGCATCCTCTCCGCCGTCGCGCTCCTCGTCGCGCTCTTCGCGGGCGCCATCGTCGGCTTCGTCTTCTACACCATCGGCAACAGCGCCGCGGCGCAGACCGCCAGGACCTTCCTCCGGCAGAACGACAAACTCCGCGGGGAGATCGGCGAGGTGCGCGACTTCGGCTACTTCACCACGGGCGACATCAAGACGCAGGGCTCGATGGGGACGGCGGAGCTGCGCATGAAGGTGATCGGCGCGAAGAAGATCGCCAACACCACCGTCAACCTCGCCCAGGGGCGCGGCGAGTGGCGCGTCGTCGATGCTTTCTACGACGACGCGTCTGGGCAGAGAGTTTTTCTGACCAAGGCGTTCGACGAATCAGCCGTCTCGAAGACGGAAGCCACGGACAGCACCGACGGCAGCGACGTGACGGCACCCGTCGCGGGTGAGTTTGACGAGAAAAGTTTTTACGCGAACGTCCTCAAACCGGAGCGACCCGTCCTGGTCGTCATCGGCTCACCTTCAAGCCTCGACAGCGCCGAGCTGGACAAGATGCTCACGCGTCTCGCTCCGCGCTACCGGGAGCGCGTGCATCTCGTCCGTTATAACCTCAGCGAGCAGCCGGGCGCGCTCCAACCTCTTGACGTGAAGACCGTGCCGACCGTTATCCTCTTCAAAGGCGGCGAAGAGCGGGAGCGCAGGGCGGGCAAACTATCAGAGAGGGAACTCGCCGGGCTGCTCGACAAGTATCTCGAATGAAGACGCGCGGCATCAGCATCCTCGGCTCGACCGGCTCCATCGGACGCAACACGCTGCGCGTCGTCGAGAGCCTCGGCGACGAGTTCCTCGTCGTCGCGCTCGGCGCGGGTCGCAACGTCGAACTACTCGCCGAACAGTGCGCGCGATACCAGCCTGAACTCGTCTCCGTCGGGACGGAAGAGTGCGCCGAACTGCTCCGCGTCGAACTTAAAAGGATCGACGCCGCGCCACCCCGCGTCACGATCGGCGAGGCGGGGCTCGTCGAAGTCGCGACGCACGAGGGGGCGGGATGCGTCGTGAGCGCGGCGGTCGGCGCGGTCGGGCTCGTGCCGACGCTGCGCGCGGTCGAGGCTGGCAGGCGCGTCGCGCTCGCCAACAAGGAGTCGCTCGTCATCGCGGGCGAGCTGATGACGCGCGCGGCTGAGAGGTCGGGGGCGGAGATCCTGCCCGTCGATTCCGAGCACAACGCCCTGCACCAGTGCCTGCGGGGCGAGCGGCGCGAGGAGGTGCGCCGCCTCGTGCTCACAGCCTCGGGCGGGCCCTTCCGCACGGGGACGCGCGAAGAGATGGAGCGCGCGAGCGTGGAGGAGGCGATGCGCCACCCGACGTGGCAGATGGGCGCGAAGATCACGATCGATTCGGCGACCTTGATGAACAAGGGGCTCGAAGTGATCGAGGCGCAGTGGCTCTTCGGCTTCGGCGCGGACGAGATCGAGATCGTCGTCCACCCCGAATCTGTCGTCCACTCGATGATCGAGCTGATAGACGGCTCGGTCATCGCGCAGCTCGGCGCGACCGACATGCGCCACGCCATCCAGTACGCGCTGACCTACCCCGAGCGACGCACCTCCGCGCTCGCGCCGCTCGATCTCGCGCGCCTCGGCGCGCTCCACTTCGAGCCGCCCGACCCGGAGCGCTTCCCCTGCATCGCGCTCGCCTACCGCGCGATGCGCGCCGGTGGAACCGCGCCCGCCGCCCTCAACGCCGCCAACGAGACCGCGGTCGCCGCCTTCCTCGACCGCCGCATCCGACTCACGGACATCCCGCGCGTCATCGCGCGCGTGCTCGACGCGCACGCCGCGCGGGGCGTGACCGATCTCGACACCGTCATTGCCGCCGACGCTGAGGCGCGACAACACGCGGGGGAAGTCATCGCCGAACTATCTTCCGCGAAAGAGCCCGCGCGCTCGCTGCCCAAAGCGACTCACGCCGACTAAGCCACCGACCGTTTTAGACTTTTAACCCGTGGGTAACGTAAACTGATGCAACGGCGCGAATACGTTGTGCCTCTAAACGCCTGAGTTACGAGTTTTCGTTCGAGAGAAGCCTGCCATGTTAGCTAGCCTGTTTTACTGGATCATACCCTTCGTCTTCATCCTCGGCTCGGCGGTCGTGCTCCACGAGTTCGGACACTTCATCGTCGCGAAGCTCCTGGGCGTGCGCGTCGAGACCTTCTCGGTCGGCTTCGGACCGCGCATCTTCGGCAGGCGCTGGGGCACGACCGACTACCGCCTGAGCCTCTTCCCGCTCGGCGGCTACGTCAAGCTCGGCGGCGACGACTCGAACGCGCCCATCGAAGGCGCGACCGCGCAGAACATCCCCGCCGGCGAGCGCTTCGACCTGCGCCCGCGCTGGCAGAAGTTCCTCGTCATGGTCGCGGGGCCGACGATGAACATCCTGACGGCGCTCGCCGTCGTCTTCTTCGGGGCGCTGGTCGCGGGCGTGCCCGTCGTGCCCTCTTCGCCCGTCGTCACGCAGGTGCGCGCGGGCGGCGCGTCGGAGTCCGCGGGCATCCGGCCGGGCGACCGCATCGTCTCCTTCAACGGCAAGGAGAACCCTTCGCTCGAGCGCGTCTACAACGACGTGAAACTCTCGCCCGAGCACCCGCTCCCGCTCACGGTCGAGCGCGGTGGCGAGCGCGTCAACCTCACGCTCACGCCGCAGAAGACGGTCGAGGAGGGCGAGAGGATCGGCGTCATCGACTTCGCGCCGGATTACGGCGCGCTCCCCGTCTTGGTCGGCGGGCTCAAGGCTGACTACCCGGCGGCGCAATCCGGGCTTCAGGTCGGCGACCGCATCCTCACCATCAACGGCGAGCAGGTGCGCGACGACGTGAGCCTGATCGGGCTCGTGCAGAAGTATAAGAACGAGGAGATCAAGATCGCCTACGAGCGCGGCGGGCAGCGCGGCGAAGTCTCGATGCGCGCGCGCATGGAGTCGGACAAGGCTTACCTCGGCGTGACGCCGGAGATCGAGGTCCCCTACCAGAGCGCGGGCTTGGCGACGGCGGCGCGCTACGCCGTCAGCCGCAACGTCGAGATCATACGCATGACGGGCGCGGCGTTCTCGCAAATCTTCCGGGGTCAGCGCTCGGCGCGCGAGTCGCTGTCGGGCCCCATCGGCATCGCGCGCGCGTCGGCGACCGCCGCGACGCGGCTCGGCTGGGCGGGCGTCTTCGGGATGCTCGGCTTCCTCAGCCTGAACCTCGGCGTCGTCAACCTGCTGCCCATCCCCGTGCTCGACGGCGGCGCGATCTTCCTGCTCCTGCTCGAATCCGTGCTCGGCTGGATCGGCGTCCGGCTCTCGATGACCGTCAGGGAGCGCATCCAGCAGGTCGGCTTCGTCATGCTGATCCTGCTGATGGGCTTCGTCATCACGAACGATCTCATCAAAGAGGGCACCAACTTCTTCCGCCGCCCGAGCGAGAAGCCCTCTGTGACACAGCCCGCTAAATGACGAGCATGCGACAGACGCGCGCGGTCAAAGTCAGAGACGTGCAGATCGGCGGCGGCGCGCCGGTCGTCGTGCAGTCGATGACGAAGACCGACACGGCGGACGTCGAAGCGACGGTCAAACAGATCGAGCAGATGGTCGACGCCGGCTGCGAGGTCGTGCGCCTCGCCGTGCCGAACCAGCCGTCAGCCGTCGCCCTCAAAGAGATCCGCAGGCGCGTGCCCGAAGTCCCGCTCGTCGCCGACATACACTTCCACTACAAGCTCGCCCTGATGGCTCTGGACGCGGGCGTCGATAAGCTACGGCTCAACCCCGGCAACATCGGCGCGCACGAGCGCGTGCGCGAGGTGGTGCGCGCCGCCGCAGCGCAGAGGGTGCCGATCCGCATCGGCGTCAACGGCGGCTCGCTGGAGAAGGACCTGCTCAAGCGCTACGGCACGGCGACGCCCGAGGCGATGGTCGAGTCTGCCAGGCGGCACATACAGATTCTCGAAGACTTAAACTTCACGGACATCATCGTCTCGCTCAAAGCCTCGGACGTGCACCGCACCGTCGCCGCCTACAGGCTGCTCGCGAAGGAGACAGACTACCCACTGCACCTCGGCGTGACCGAGGCGGGCACGGCTTTCGGCGGCACGATCAAATCGTCAATCGGTCTCGGCATCCTCCTCCACGAAGGCATCGGCGACACGATCCGCGTCTCGCTCGCCGCCGAGCCGCACGAGGAGGTGCGCGTCGCGTGGGAGATTCTGAAGTCTCTGGGGCTGCGCAAGCGCGGCGTGACGGTCGTCGCCTGCCCGACGTGCGGGCGGCTCGACGTGCCGAACTTCGTCGAGATCGTGACCGAGATCGAGCGCCGACTCGCGCACATCGAAGAGCCCCTGCACCTCTCGATCATGGGCTGCGAGGTGAACGGGCCCGGCGAGGCGCACGACTCGCAGCTCGGCGTCACCTTCGGCAAGGGCGCGGGGATGATCTTCAAGAACGGCCGCCCGATGCGCCGCGTCTCCGGCGACGACATCGTCGAGGCGTTCGTGCGCGAGACGGAAAAGCTCGTCGAGGAGGGCGCGGCTGCGCAAGGGGAGGAGACGCCGCAGTTAGTCACGATTGGTAAGTAGAATTTTTGTCCGACCGGGTCAGCCCCTGAAAGGGGCGAAAGAGATTAGCCCACGGCTTGCGCCGTGGGCTAATTTCTATCGCCCCTTTACAGGGGCTGGGTTTTGTTCGGGGAGACAACGAGCTCGCTTGTCAGGCTGCCGCCATCGAGAGGAAGAGGGCGTCGGTCGCGGCGCGGCGGTTGACGTTGACGGCGAGCTGCGCGCGCAACGCTTCGATCTGCGTGAGCCAGCGCACGGCGCGCCCGCCCGTTAAGTGAGCGGCGTGGCGCGCGAGGCGTTCGCGCACGTCCTCGTTGACGATCTCTGTCTCCGGATCGATCGAGAGGAGCCAGGCGTCGCGCACGAGAGCCGAGAGCGTGTCGAGGTGCGACTCGAAGTCGTCCTTGCGCTTGGCGTCGCCGAGCTCCTCGGTCGCACGCAGCAGGCGCGCGAGGTCTGCCGGTCGAGCCGTCAGCGAATCGAGCACGCCGAGCATCAGATCGCGCCGCGCCTGGTAGGCGTCGAGGTTGAGCGCGAGCGCCTCGCCCAACCGGCCGCGCGCGAGTCGCGCGACGAGCTTCGCCTCCCTACCGGCGCGCAGCTTGTTGCCGACGAGGTGTTTTTCGATCTCGCCGGCGGAGAGCGGCGCGAAGCGGATCGACTGGCACCGCGAGCGGATCGTCTGCAGCAGGCTGGCGGGGCGCGAGGTCACCAATACGAGATGCGAGGTGGGAGCAAAATCTTCGAGCGTCTTCAGGAGTGCGTTGGCGGCGTTGTCGTTCATCTTCTCAGCCGGATCGATGATGAAGACGCGCGCCCGACCCTCTTGCGGTCTGAAATTACTCTCGCGCTCAATCACGCGGGCCTGGTGAACGGTAATAACTGAAGTCTCTCGCCTGACAAGGGCGACATCAGGGTGTTCGCTCCAGGCGATAAATTTTTTCTTCTCCTCGTTGTCACTCGGGGAGGGCGCGAAGCGCGGGATACGTTTGCACGGCGGACACTTGTCGCAGGCTTCGACACCTTGTGGGTCGCGGCAATTCAGTGCCTTCGCCAGCTCGACCGCGAACTGAAATTTACCGACCGAGTCCTCGCCTCCGAACAGCAGCGCGCCCGGCACGCGCCCCTGTTTGAG
>JAIVJC010000053.1 GCA_020200235.1 Acidobacteriota bacterium
GCCGTCTGCGCGACGAGAACCCTTCGCTCCGCCTGATCCTCGGGTGGTGCGGCGCGCCCTACAGCGATCCGTCGGTCTTCCGCGCCTGCGATGCAGTCCTCTCGTGCGTCCCCGAATTGGTCGAGCACTTCCGCGCCGAGGGACACCGCTGCCACCATCTCGACCACGCGTTCGAGCCGAGGATCCTGGAGAGGCTCGATCTCACAGCGGAGCCCTCGGTCGATTTTTCGTTCATCGGCTCAATCGTCAACCAGCGGCGATTTCATCTGGGTCGCGAGAGACTTTTAACGGATCTGGTCGAAAGAACCGACTTGCGAATCTGGTCTGAAGTCGAGCAAGCCACCCCGCGGGATCGGCGACGCGAGTGGGCGCGCAAATGGTCTCGCGGCGGCGTGCGTTGGGCGGAGCGTGTCGGCGTCCCACCCGCGTTTCTGGCGAGCGCGCCGCTGGTGTGGCGCGCGACGAATTTTGCGAGTCGCCCCGCCCCCGCGCCGCTCGTAGGCAACCGGGTCGCGCGCCGCGCGCGACCCCCGCTGTTCGGTCTCGACATGTTCCGGCAACTGCGCGCCAGCCGCGTCGCGCTGAATACGCACATCGACATCTCGACCGACAACGCATCCAACATGCGACTCTTCGAGGCGACCGGCGTCGGCGCGTGTCTGCTCACGGACTGGAAGGCAAACCTGCCGCGCCTCTTCGAGCCCGACACGGAAGTCGTCACTTACCGCGGGGCGGAAGAGTGCGTCGAGAAGGTAAAGTATCTGCTCGAACACGAGAGGGAGCGGCGCGCCATCTCCGCGGCGGGACAGCATCGCGCCCTGCGCGATCACACATTCGCGCGACGCGCGGAGAGGCTGGACGGTATCATTCAGGAAGAGATAGCCGACGGCGCTCGCGGTTGAATTGATGAAGCCGATGATCAGAATCGACAACCTGGGTAAGCGGTACCGGATCGGTGCCCGGCAAAACTCTTACGAGACTTTGCGAGAGGTGATCGCGGGGGCTGTTCGATCGCCGCTCGGCTCGCTCACGCGACGGCGCGTCTCGCGCGGCGACGCGATCTGGGCGCTGAAGGGTCTGAACTTCGACGTGGAGCCAGGCGAGATCATCGGCATCATCGGTAAGAACGGTGCGGGCAAATCAACGCTACTGAAAATCCTCTCGCGCATTACGGAGCCGAGCGCCGGGCGTGTCGAGATGTACGGGCGGGCGGGCAGCCTTCTCGAAGTCGGCACGGGCTTTCACCCGGAGCTGACCGGCAGGGAGAACGTCTTTCTGAACGGCGCGATCCTCGGCATGAAGCGGCGCGAGATCGTGCGCAAGTTCGACGAGATCGTCGCCTTCGCCGAGATCGAGCGGTTCGTCGACACGCCGGTCAAACGCTACTCCTCGGGGATGTACATGCGCCTCGCCTTCTCGGTCGCCGCGCACCTCGAGCCGGAAATCCTGATCGTCGATGAGGTATTAGCCGTTGGTGACGAGCAGTTTCAGAAGAAATGTCTGGGGAAGATGGGCGAGGTGGGGAAACACGGTCGCACCGTCCTCTTCGTCAGCCACAACATGGCGGCGGTGAGCAACCTGTGCCGCCGCGTCGTCGTGCTCGACGCGGGGTGCGCCACTTTCATCGGCGCACAGGACGAAGCCGTCGCACATTATCTCGCGGGGTTTCGGGGCGCGACGGGTTCGGTGCGCGACCGCGCAGACCGCGTCGGCTCCGGCGAAATGCGCGTCGTCGCCGTCGAAGTGCGCGACGGGCGACGGCAGTCGCTTGAGACGGTCGCCTCCGGGCAGGACGTGGACATCTGTCTGCACTACGAGCGCGCGGCGGATTTCCGACACTCCAACGTCATCGCCGGCATCTGCGTCAAGACGCAGACCGACGTGCCGGTCTTCCTGCAACACAACCGACTCACGCGCGGCGAATGGGGCCGTCTCCCGCAGCGCGGCGCGTTCATCTGCCGCATCCCACGGCTGCCGCTCCCGCCCTCGACCTACCGCGTGACCTTCAGCCTGATGCGCAATGGTGAATACATTGACGCGATGGACGATGCCGCCGAGTTGAACGTGACCGGCAGCGATTTTTTCGGGTCTGGCGAAGTCCCGCCGGCGACTCACGGCAGCTGCCTCGTCGACGCCGAGTGGCGACTCGAAGCGGAACCCGAGCACGGCGAAGCGGAACTCGAACCGGCGGCGGCGGGGGTTCAAACATGATCCGCCCATTCGTCGCCCTCACCGAGAGGTTGCGCGGCGCGGCGGCGCGGCGCGGCTCCTCCCCCGCCGAGTTCATGGAGGTCGAGCGCGCGGAGCGCATCTTCTACCTCCGACACTTGCGCGAGGGGATGACGGTCTTCGACGCGGGCGCGAACGTCGGCGAGATGACGCTGCTCTTCTCGCGCTTCGTCGGCGACGGCGGCAGGGTTCACGCGTTCGAGGCGAGCCGGGAAGCGTTCAAGCGACTGACGGCGCTGTGTTGCGCTGCCTCGTGCCACAATGTCGTCCTCAATCACCTTGCCCTGGCGGAGGGTGAGGGCTCGGTGCGCCTGCACGTCTACGACGAAGAGCATCTGAGTTGGAGCACGCGAGCGCGCCGCCCGCTCAGTGACTACGGGATCAAGGTCGAGCCCGTCGCCGTAGAGGAGACGCCTGCCACGACCGTCGATCTGTACTGCGAGAGGGACGGCGTTGAGCGGATCGATCTGCTGAAGATCGACGTGGAGGGCGCGGAGCTTCAGGTGCTGCAAGGTGCGAAAGGCATGCTGGACGCCAAGCGTGTCGGCTGCGTCACCTTCGAGTTCGGGCAGACGACTTTCGACATGAGTAACTCCCCGGAAGAGATCGAATCACTCCTCGGCGGCTTCGGCTACAGGCTCCGCAACATCGTCGAAGGCGACCCCGCCTTTCCCGGTCGGGCGAGCGCGCAAGAAGCACGCTACTCGATGCACGTGGCGATGCCCTGAAGTCCGTACGGGCGGCGCGATGAAGTTCCGCCGACCTTCAACTTTGAGTTTAATCACAGAGGGCAGGGATGATCACGGAGAAAACGATAGGCTTTATTTTTCCTCCCCGTCCTCTGTGGTTAAGGTGTTGACACTCACTCTATGTTGAGCTTCGAATGATCCGCCTGCACCCGCTACCTGACGCGCGTCACGAGTGCCCGCACTGCGGCGTGGCTTTGCTGATCGACGGTTGGTACATCCCCGGTATGCGCAACCTCGCGCAGTTGCACTGCGCGGGCTGCGGGCGCGAGTTTTACGGCGATCTCGCGGCGGGTCAGGCTCTCTACACGCCGATGCTGCTGGAGAAGGCGGCCGGCGTCGTCCACGACCCGCACGGCGTCCCATGGTTCGCCGACTGGCTGCGGGACTCTTACGCGAGTCGCACGTCAACCCCGCTCCGGTTCGAGCAAGAGGAAGTCGCGCCGGTCACGCGCCACCCGCTTCTGCTCAACTGCCTCGACACGCTCTACGGTCACTGCCTGCTCAAGCTGCTCAACGCGCAACACTACCTCAATCACCGACCCGACCTCGACCTCATCATCCTCGTCCCTTCGCTCCTGCGCTGGATGGTGCCCGCAGGCGTCGCGCAAATCTGGACCATCGATCTACCGCTGCGGCGCGGTCTCGAGTGGAATGACTGGCTGGCGCGTGAGATCAGCCGCCGCGTCGAGTCGTTCGGTGGCGCGAGCCTCAGCGTCGCACACTCGCACCCGCACCCGGACGATTACGACATCGAGCACTTCACCCGCGTCAAGCCTTTCCCACTCGACGAGTGGGAAAGGCGTTTAACAAGCCCGACCGTGACTTTCGTTTGGCGCGAGGATCGGCTCTGGCCGGGCGCCGATCAAACCACGCCTGCACGTTTCGGTCGCATCTTCACTCCGGCGGAGACTGCCGTGGAGAGGCAGCGGCGATTAGTAACCGGGTTGGCGGAGGCGTTACGAACTGAGCACCCTACCATTGACTTCGCGGTCGTCGGCTTAGGGAAAGCCGCCGGGCTCCCGGCGTGGATAGCCGACATGCGCAGGGACGAGCTCGACGCGGGAACGGAACGGGCTTGGTGTTTGCGCTACGCGGATAGCCACCTCGTCGTTGGCACTCATGGGTCGCACATGCTCTTGCCGTCGGCTCACGCGGGCGGCGTCGTGGAGCTGATCGGGACGCAACGCTGGGGGAACTTTTTACAGGATATTTTGTTCCGCACGAGTGATTGCCGTGAGATGTTCTTCCGCTACAGGTTCGTCGCGGAGTCGACAACGCCTGCGGCGTTGGCACAGCTCGCCAGCTCCGTTTTAACGGGATACTCCCCGTTCAGAAATTTGATGCGCGAGCGGGTGTAGAACCGCAGAATAAACTCTAGCAACGGGAATTATATACTTGGCGCAGGTTGTTAATCGCCGAGACGCAAATCTTCAGCTATGTAGGACGGCAGAAGGCGATATACCTTCCTACCTTGCGTGAAGTAGATAATCACCCAACTTTTCATCATCAAAGTTGATAGCTCGCCGGTTAATCCGGGCGTCATGCTGCTAGTCTGTTGGAACACTGAGGTTGTATGAAGGCTTTACTCTTGCGGCTATTCTTATGATGATGGTGGCGACTATGCTTCGGGTCGCGTAAGCAGCCCCTCCCCTTGCTTCATGTGCGGACGCTTCACCCAGTACACGCCGAAGAAACAGATCGCCGAGGTCTTTAATCTCGACCCCGGCGGTCTTTTCGACCTCTCGCCCCGCTACAACATCGCTCCGACTCAACAAGTGGCGGCCGTCGGTCAGACGAAGGACGGCAGGCGCAAGCTCGCCATGCTGCGGTGGGGTCTCATACCGTCGTGGGCGCGTGAGATGCCCGGCGGTGCTAAGACCTTCAACGCGAGAGCAGAGACGCTGCAACAGCGCCCGACGTTCCGCGACGCTCTGGGGCTACGCCGCTGCCTCGTGATCGCGGACGGATTTTATGAATGGGGTAAGGACAAGACGCCCGTTTACTTCTACGACTCCATGGGGAAGCCGATGGCGTTCGCCGGGCTCTGGGATAGTTGGAAGAGTGGCGAGGGAAAGACGATCAACTCCTGCGCGATCATCACCACCGAGGCGAACGGGTTGGTGAAACCGGTGCACGACCGGATGCCGGCCGTACTCTACCCCGCAGAGTACGGGTGGTGGCTCGATCGCGACGGGACGGACGCGGGGGAGTTGGGCAAGTTGCTGAGACCTTACCAGGCGTCGCTGATGAAAGCGCACCCGGTCTCGAAGCGTGTTAACGACGTGAGGAACGATGGTGAGGTTTGCGCCGCCCCCCTCAACCTTCCGCTCATCACATAAACCCCAGCCTCTCATTTCGCCGTAGCGGGAGGGGCGCGGAGATCACAGACATGATCTCCGCGCCCCTTCCGCCATTCCTTCCTCCCTCCGACACGACACGCTAGAAATCAAAACGCACGCCGACCCGGATGCTGCGCGGGCGGAGCGTGCGCGTCGGCGCGAGGAACGAGCCGAGGAATGACTGCCGCTGCGCGGGCGCGGCGTCGGGTCTCAGGGCGGAGAAGTTGATGAACTCGGCTCCGAAGGTGAAGACCGTTTTGTTGAGCACGTTGTCGATCTCGACGACGGGGCGCAGGCGCGCCCGCTCGTTAAATCGGAACTCGCGCGTGAGGCTGAGGTCGAGTGTGAAGAGGGCGGGACCCGTCCCGGCGTTGCGCGGCAAATTACCCGTGCGACCGATGGTCGGGAGCGAGAAGGACGCGAGGAGCGCGGGGTCTACGGCGGCTGAGCCGGGCGCGCGCCAGCGGATGAGGTTGAGGTCGCCGCTGAATGAGGGTCGGTCGTTGCCCACGTCGTCGAGGTTGCGGTCGTCGCCGCCGAGGGAGACGTTGAAGGGCGCGCCCGACGAGAGCCGCATGACGGCGGAGAGCCTGAGCGACCCGAGGCGGCGCGGCGCGTCGAGCGTCGCGGAGAGGGCGAAGCGGTGTCGGCGGTCGAGGAGGCTCGGCGCTCTCTCGCCGCGGAAGTCGCCGACGCGCAGCGCGCTCGAAGTGTTGACGACGCCGTCGTCGACGAGGCGCGAGAGCGTGTAGCCGGCGCGCAACGAGAGACCGAAGCCGCGCGCGCGAGGCGCGAGGCGCGTACGCGCTTCGACGGTCAAGCCGTGGTAGAAGCTGTTGCCCGCCGAGACCAACTGCTCGATCTGCGTGCGCGAGGGATCGGGCCTGAGGTTCGCGAGCGCGGCGAGCGCGGCTTGGAGCGCGGTCGTCGAGCCGAAGCTGTTGAGGTTGATCAAAGTGACGGGCACGCCGAATTCGACGACGCGACCGATCGCGTCGGGGTTGGCGGCGGAGGCGGGCGCGAGCGTGAAGCGGACGAGGTCGCCCGCGGTCTGCGCGTCGTAGAGCGGGCGCGTGCCCGCTGCGTCGCGCAGGTTGGGGAAGTCGCGCGAGAGCAGGTAGTCGGCGAAGTCTCGGAAGCCGCGCGGCAGGCGCGGGGCGTTCGCGTTGAACTCGCGCCAGAGGTGGATGCCGCGGTTGAAAGTGTAGTTCGCCTCGAAGACGAAGCCGCGACTGATCTCGCGCTCGAAGCCGACGTTCATCTGGTAGCTTTCGGGGATGCGCAAGGAGGGGTCGAGCCGGCGCGTGAAGTCGGTCTGTGGCGCGGCGAACTGGCGGACGAGCGGCGCCTCCGTGTCGAGCGTTTCGGGGAAGCGTAAGTGAGAGGCGATGAAGGCGCGGCGCTGCGTGTCCGTGAGGGCGCGACCCGTAAACGAGTCACGCAGATCGTCGGTGTCGAAGACAAGGCGGTTCTGACCGAGCGTAAAGTCGTCGACGGTGCGCAGCAAAGCACGGGAGTAAAAAATTCCTACGCCGAGACGAACGACGGTTTTGCCGGTGCCGAAGGGGTCGTAGGCGGCTGCGAGCCGGGGCGCGAAATTATTTCTGTCGCGCAGGATCGTCTCGTCGTCGTGGCGCAAGCCGAAACTGATGACGAGGTTCGGGCGCACGCGCCACTCGTCCTGCACGAAGACGCCTGTGTAGAGGTTGCGCTGGCGCGACTCCGTCCGGAATCGCTGGCGGAAGCGCGAGGGCGCGCCCGCGAGGAAGTCGGCCGCGCTCGCGAAGCTGAAAGTGCCCGTGGCGTCCGTGAGATCGGCGAAGGTCGAGCGGACGAGTTGTAAGTCTCCGCCGACTTTCAGGGTGTGCGCGCCGCGAAGGAGCGTGAGCGTGTCCTGTAGCTGCGCGCGCGTCTCCCGCCGGTCGCTCGCGCCCGCGTTGGCAGAGCCCGCCACGAGCGTGCCCGAACGGTTAGAGGGATCGTCTGACGACAAGGGATCGTTGATCGTGATGAGAACGACGGGGCGCGACGCCGCGTCGGTTTTGGACGCGGGCGCGAGGCGCGAGACCTGCGCGCGGAGCTGGTTGACGGCGCGCGCGCCGAGGACGAAGTTGTCCGTGTAGGCGAGCGCGTCCGTGTCGCGCGTGCGGCCTTGGAGGGATTCGGCGAGGCGCGAGCCGCCGCCGAACTGCCGCAAATTCTTGAAGCGGCCGAGCTGGTAGAGCCACGCGCCGTTGTGCGCCTCCGAGAAGTTGTGATCGAGGCGCGCCGTCAGCGCGTGGCTGCGCTGCGGCGTGCTGACGCGCGCGACGAACGGCGCGAGATCAGCCGGGGCGCTCTCCGCGCTCGATGTCCGTTCGGCGCGGCGACCCGCGAGCGTCGTCGGGTGCGGCAGAGTGAACAGCGGGTTCGAGGCGACGGGCACGAGCGTGTCGATGAGGGTCGAGTCGAGCGTCGTGTCGTACTCGTAGGACGTGAAGAAAAAAGTTCGCTTGGGAATGAGGCGACCGCCGAGGGTGAAGCCGGGATCGTGTTGCTGGAGGGGGAGGCGCGAGAGACCGCGCGCGTTGTTGAAAAACGTGTTCGCGTTGAGAGCCTCGTCGCGGAAGAAGTAGAAGGCGCGGCCGCGGAACTGGTTCGAGCCCGCGCGCGTGCGGAGGTTCACGCGGCCGCCCGAGGCGCGGCCGTACTCGGCGGAGAACTGGTTGGTGATGACCTGGACTTCTTCGACCGCTTCGAGCGACGGCTGGAAGCGCTCGCGCGCCGCGCGGTCGTCGTTGTTGTCGAGCCCGTCGACGGTCAGGTTGTTCGAGTAGGCGGCTCCGCCCGCGAGCGCGAACGTGCCCGCCTCTTCGGGCGTCGGGCTTTTGCGCGCGGCTGAGCGCGAGTTCACTTCGCGATCCTCCGCCGCGTCGCGCACGGAGAGCGGTTCTTCCGTGACGCCCGGCAGCGTGAAGACGAGATCGAGCGGCGAGCGCGTGAAGACTGGCAGCTCCTCGATCTCGCGCCGCGCGAGCGTGCCGCCCGTGACCGTGCGCGAAGTGTCGACGGCGGGCGCGCTCGTTTCAGCCGCGACGGTCTGCTCGGCGGCGACGCCCGCGGGTCTGAGCGTGAAGTCGAGCCGCACGCCCCGCCCCGCGACCGCCGCGAGCCCCGTGCGCTCTTCGACCGCGAAGCCCTCGCAGGACGCGCGCACCGAGTAAGTGCCCGGCGCGAGTTCGACGAGGCGGTAGCGACCCTCCGCGTCGGTCGAGACCGCGCGCGACGCGCCGGTCGCGGTGAGCGTCGCGACTATTTTCGCGCCGACGACGACAGCGCCGTCCGCGTCCGTGACGCGACCGCCGAGCGTGATCTCGTCGAGGTCTTGCGCGAGGGAGCGAATGTTCATCGCGCCGGTGAGAAAAAGAAATAGACAGATGAAAGACGTGAGGCGCGGGACGACGCGCCGGGTGGTGAGGCTTGGCATGGGTGGTTGCTCCTACGCGGTCGGGACTGTGAGGTCGCCGCGAAAAGTTTTACGTCCGCGCGGCGAGGGGCGCGGGTCGTGATGCTTTAGTGACTAAGGGTCGGAACCGCCTGCCGCAAGCGGGCGGGTGCTTCCGCTACTCAAACCCGCCCGCTACCGCAGGCGGTTCCGACCTGGAAAAGTTTTACGTGGGTCTTAAGTCACCGGCGGCGCTTCCGGCGGGTTTTGAGTCGTGAGAGCCGCCGGGGCGCGTCGCGCCTGTTCAGATGGGCGCGGACTGTAGCACCTTACGGGCGGGGCGGGCAACAGGAATTTTCAGCCGCGCGCGGGCGTCGCGCGGCGGCGCACGACCGTCGTGAGGCGCGCGACCGGGACGAGCGCGCCCTCTTCGGGTCGCGGCGTCTCGGTGAACTGCGTGAACTCCGCGGCGTGCTGCTGGAGGTACTGGAAGAAGCGCTCGAACTCGCGCTGCATGGCGTCCATCTTCTCGCGCATGTTGAGGATGATCTCCACGCCCGCGAGGTTCACGCCGAGGTCGCGCGTGAGCGAGAGGATGACTTCGAGCCGTTCGAGGTCGGCGTCGGTGTAGACGCGCGTGTTCCCCTCGGAGCGCGAGGGCTTGAGGAGCCCTTCGCGCTCGTAGAGCCGGAGCGTCTGCGGGTGGATGTCGAACTGCGTCGCCACCGCGCTGATCGTGTAGGTGCGTTCTTTGCGTTTCATAGCTTGACCGCGGGGGTCGGGGGTTAGGGG
>JAIVJC010000054.1 GCA_020200235.1 Acidobacteriota bacterium
AGCTTGAGTTGTAACAGTCGCCCTCAGTTTTCCTAACCCTAACCCCTGACCCCTAACCCCTAACCCCTCATTTATGTCTGGACGCTTCGCCACACTCTTCCGTCAACACGAGGGCGCGCTGGTGAGCGCGTGGGTCGACGGCGTCTACGCGGACCGGCGCACGGACCTGCCCGCGCTGCTCTCCTACCGGCAGCTCGTCGATAGCGTCCCCGAAGTGCTGGAGGAGCTGGCGCGCGCGCTCGACGACGCCTCGGAGGGGCGCGAGATCGAGGTCTCCGTGCGTAGCCTTCGCATGCACTCGCAGGTCAGATTTCAACAGGGTTGTTTGATCGACGAAGTGGCACGGGAGTTGATGATTTTACGTCGTGTTCTGACGGATTTCCTGTGGCGCGAAGGTGTCGGCGTCACGGAAGGAGACCTCCGGGAGTTGCGCGACGCGCTCGCGCGCGTCGATCTTTTCATCGACGAGTTGATCGCGCAGGCGATCATCGTCTACGCGGCTTCGATGCGACCGCCCGTGCGGACGCGGACGCCGCAGTGGCCCCCGCCGCGCAGGCGGCGCACGGATCGCCCGGATCGTGAAGGATCGTGGTAGGGAAGCGTGATGCGAAAAGAATCCCGCTCGACGTGCGCACCAAGCTGCTGGTGATGCTCGCCGTGCTGTCCCTGCCGCTCCTCATCGTCAGCCTCATACAGCTGCGCGACTACCGCCGCAACACTATCGAGCAGGCTTCGACCATCGCGCGCCTCAAGTCCGCCTCCGCCGAAGCCGCGCTCGAATCCTGGCTCGCAACCCACCCCGCCGCGCTGCGCCCGGAAGGCCCGCTCGACACGGCGCGCGCCGCCGATCTCTACACGCGCCTGCGCCAGCACGCCTCGCCCGACGACGACTCCGCCTTCGTCGTCTTCGACGCGCGCGGTCAGGTCGTCGTCGATCCGGCGGCGCCCGAGGCGAAGCCGCCGCAAGGTTATTACCAGGGCGTGAGCGAGCAGCGCTGGGGCGACGGCGCGGCGCGGCTGACGAGCGTCGTGCGCGACCGCGCGACGGGCTGGGGCGTGGCGGTGGGCGTGCCGCTGCCGCAGAACACGAAGGCGGGGCGCTCACTCCTGCTCGTCGCGACCACGTGGGCGCTCGCCCTGCTCTCCTCGATCCTGCTTTCGGTGTGGGCGGTCGGCAGGTTCACGAACCCTTTGCGCAAGCTCGCCGCCTCGGCCTCGACGCTCGGCGAAGGAAGGCTGCACGAGCGCTTCGCCGTCGAGACCGACGACGAGGTGGGCACGCTCGCCGAGGGCTTCAACGTGATGGCGGCGCGCCTCGAATCGAAGTTCAACGAAGTGCGCGCGCAGGGCGTCTTCATCGCCGAGGTGCTCGACAGCCTGCCGCTCGGCGTCGTCGTCGTGGACCCGAACCTCGTCGTGCGCCGCGCGAACTCGACCTTCGCGCGCGTCGCCGGGCGCGAAGACGCCGCGGCGCTCGAAGGGCGCGGGCTCTACGAGGCGACCGCCGGGCTCGCCGCGATGAACGAGGTCATCGAGGACGTGCGGCGCACGCGCCGCGCCTTCTTCAACTACGGCCTGCCGCTCGAACTCGTCGCGCGCGCCGAAGGGGAGCCGGAGTCGCGCAACTTCTGGGACGTGATCATCTACCCGACGAACGGGGAGGGCGAGGGCGGCGGCGATCTCATCCTCATCCTCTCGGAAGTCTCCAAGCGCGTGCGCGCCGAGAAGCTCGCGACCGCGGCGTTCGCCGCCGAGAGGTCGCGCGCGGCGGAGCTGGAGTCGGTCATCAGCCAGATGGAGGAGGGCGTCGTCATCGTCGACGCGCGCGGCCGCTACCGCATCAACCCGGCGGCGGCGCGCATCCTCGGGCGCCAGCCCGGCGAGTTCCGCGACGGGCTCGACGCGCTCATCAGTGACATGGCGCTGCGCGACGCGCACAGGCAGTTGCTGCCCGCCGCCGAGAGCCCGCTCGCACGCGCCTTCGAGCGCGGCGAGCCGGTGTCGGGTGAGCACGTGCAGATCGACCGCGGCGACGGCGAGGGCATCCTCGAAGTGAGCGCGACGCCGCTCTCGGACGAGGCGGGCGAGCGCGCAGGTCTCGTCGCGGTCTTGCGCGACATCACGGAGAACGTCCGCCAGTACCGCGAGCTGATGGAGGCTTACGGCCGGCTGCGCGAGCACGACCGCCTGAAGTCCGCCTTCGTCGCCAACGTCTCTCACGAGCTGCGCACGCCGCTGAACGTCATCATCGGCCTGTGCCAACTGCTGGAGCGCGACCGCCAGCCCGCGCTCGCGCCGCTCCAGTCGGAGGCGGTGACGAGGATGGAGCGCAACGCGCGCGCGCAGCTCGAACTCGTCAACCACCTGCTCGAATACTCGCGACTCGAAGCCGGCCGCGCCGCCCTCGTGCTCGAAGACGTGGACGTCGCCGCGCTCGCGCACGAGGCGCTCAACGAGTTCGCCGACCGGGCGCGGGAGAAGCAGATCAAGCTGCGCGCCGACGTCGCGCCGGAGCTCGGCGCGGTGCGCACCGACCGGAACAAACTCGCGCAGGTGTTGTCTAACCTCGCCATCACGCGCAAGATCGTCGAGCTGCTCGAAGGCGAGATCGGGGTCGAGAGCCGTCCCTCGGAGGGCAGCCGCTTCCTGCTCACGCTGCCGCGCGCCGCGCGCCAGCGCACCGGCACGGGCTCGCTCGTGCGCGAGGACGCGGGCTCGGCGGCGGCGAAGGCGCGGCAGGACGCGCCGCCCGACGTAACGGACTTGCGCGCCTACGCGCGCAGATGATAAAAGCCGTGACAAGTGAACCGTGACAAGTGACAAGTGACAAGCAAGAATGATCGCCCGTTCTGCTTGTCACTTGTCACGGTTCACTTGTCACCATAAAACATATGTCTTCGACCAGAGCGAACGTTGACGAAGCCGACTCCTCGCGCAAGACGATCTTCATCGTGGTCGGGCTGGCGAGCGCGCTGCTCATCGCGCTGCTCATCTATTTCGTGACGCGCCCCGCGCCGCCCGCGCAGCAGCCGCGGCTCGCCGGCGCCGTGCGCGCCGACTCGCCGGAGTTCGCGCAGTGGCGCGACCGCGTCGCCATCGATTACATCGTCGACGACGACACGCTGGATTCGATCAGCGCCATCGGCGGGCGCACGCTCACCCCGCAGCCGACCATCCGCAATTTCACCGGGCGCACGCTCAGCGGTCTCGAGCTGAAGGCGACCGCCGTCGATCTCGAGGGCAAGCCCGTGCGCGAGCGCACCATGATCGTGATCCCGAACGTCTTCACGGGGCAGCAGGAGCTGGAGCCCAACAAGTTCGTGAAGGTGACGATCCCGATCGAAGGCTTTAAGAAAGAGGACGTGCCCGCCAACGTCAAGATCGAGCTGACCGGCGTCAGGTTCAAGTAGCCGCCGCGGGCGTACAAAAGCGCGAGAGCCACGAAGCACCGCGGTGCTCCGTGGCTCTCGCGCTTTTGCGCCCGTGCGTGTTGTCGCTAGTTGTTTGTCGGCGCGCCTTCGTCGCCCCCGACGAAGAGTTCTTCGAGCGGGTTGCCGACCGGCTGCACCGAGACGAGGCGCGCGCCCGCGACCGCGCGCACGGCGCCGAGCGCCGCGTCAACGTCGCGCTCTTCCGCGACCTCGACGCGCGCGCCGCCGGGCACGGCGACGACCGTCGCGCCTTCGAGCGCGGAGAGCGCCGAACGGATTTGCGCGGCGTCGGCGACGGCGAAGATCAACTCCATCGCGCGCCGTTCGCCCGCGGCTCGGCGCAGCTCTTCGAGCCGCCCGACGTGCGCGAGCCGCCCGCGCCTGAGGATCGCCGCGCGGTCGCAGAGCACTTCGATGTCGGAGAGGATGTGCGAGCAGAAGAAGACGGTCGTGCCCGTCGTGCGTAAAGAGTCGATGAGGTCGCGCACCTCCCGGCGACCGACGGGGTCGAGACCGCTCATCGGCTCGTCGAGGAAGACGACTTCCGGATCGTTGACCAGAGCCTGCGCGAGCCCGACGCGCTGGAGCATCCCCTTCGAGAACTTGCGGAGCTGCCGGTCGCGGCTCTTCTCGTCGAGGCGCACGAGCCCGAGCAGGTGGTCGGCTCTCTCGCGGCACTCGCGCTGCGGGTAGCCGAACAGCTCGGCGCAGTAGACGAGGAACTCGCGCGCGGTGAGGTAGTCGTAGAAGTACGGGTGCTCGGGGAGGTAGCCGATGCGCGCGTGCATCGAGACCTCTTCGATGCCGCGACCGAGGACGCGGGCGCTCCCACCCGTGGGGTAGATGAGGCGCATGAGCAGCTTCATGGTCGTCGATTTCCCCGCGCCGTTCGCGCCGAGGAAGCCGAAGATTTCGCCGCGCTCGACGCGCAAACTGAGACCGTCGAGCGCGCGCACGCGCTTCTTGCGGAGGAAGCCGACCTCGTAGTCCTTCGTCAGATTATCTATCTCGATTACCGTCGTCATCTTCGATCAGCCTCTTCAGTAATTGCGTAAGACCTTCGACTCCGCGCCGAGTTCCACGTCGCACCTGTCGGCGAGGAAGTGGTAAGGCACGTCGCCCGGATCGAGCGGCGCGCCGGAGGCGTCCTGCGCGAAGCGCGCGGCGCGCAGTGCGGGCGCGATCTCCCGCCAATCCGACGGGCAGCGACCGCCCGCCCGCTCGCGGTAGGCTGTGAGGATGCGCCGCAGCGCGTCCGTCTCGTCGAGCGACCGGAGCTGCGCGAGGCGGTTGAGCGCCATCTCCTTCGTCCGCGCCTCCTCGGTCGTGCGCAGCATCGTCTCGTAGATGGCGCGCGCCGTCTCGCGGCTCCCGCCCTTCGTGGACATCTGCGCCGACATGGCGGCGACCCACGCGGGCGCGCCCTCGACGCGCGACGCCGCCCCGTAAGCCTCGCTCGCCTCGCGGTAGCGACCCTGCTGCCAGTAGATGTAGCCGAGGTTGGTGCGCAGCCGCCACGCCTTCGGGTTCGCCTCGATGCCCTTGTTGACGAGCCTGATCGCCGCGTCCGTGTCCACCGCGGGCAGCACGACCGCGCCGTACTCGTAGGCGGCGAGGAACTGCGGATCGAGCGTCGTCGCGTTCTCCAAAAGCGGCGCGAGGATCTTCAGGTTGACGGAGCTGAGATCGTCGATCTGAACCTGGCCGTGGTGCGCGGCGAGCTTGCGCCCGACGTACTGGAGCGTGCGCAGCCAGTACCAGTCGGCGGCGAGCCCGTTGAAGCCGAGGCTCATGCGGCGCGCGACCTGCGGCGTGACGTACAACTCGTCGGAGACCTGCGCGATTTCCGTCTGCGGCGGCCGCCTCGCGTCCATCCAGCGCGCCACGCCGACGGCCGCGCCGAGGCACGCGACGAGCAGCGCGGCGAGCGGCAGCTCCCGCCGCCGGAGCCCGCGGCTTGCGCTTGCGCGATCCCTGTCGGTCGTCTGGCTCATTTGAAGTTGCGGCGGTTGAAGATGAGCGTGGCGGCGACGAGCAGCACGGCGTCGTAGAGCAGGGCGTAGAGCACTGCGGCGGCGAACGCGGAGGGGGACGGCGTCACGCCGTGGCTCGCGTCGGTGATGTAGGTGTAGTGCGAGAGGTTCGGGAGCAGGTAGTAGAGCGCGCCGAAGAGGGCGCGCGCAAACGTAGTCCCGCTCGACGCGCCGATCAGCCTCATGTCGGCGCTGAAGTGCCCGATGACGAAGACGCCGAAGGTCAGAAGCGCGGAGAGCGCGGGCGAGGAGAACGAGGAGAAGAGGAGCGCCACGGCGACGACGATGGTCAGCTCGAAGAAGATGAGCGCGACCGCCGGGAAGATGAGCGCGACGAGCGGATCGTAGCCGCCCCTGACGTAGACGAGCGCGAGCGCGACGCCGAGAGCCATCACCGCGACGTTCGCTGCGAGCGTCGCGCAGAGCCCCAGGTACTTGCCGGCGAGGAACTCGCCCCTGCCGACGGGCTTCGCGAAGATGGCGTAGACCGTCCGGCGCTCGATCTCTTTGTAGACGAGCCCGACGCCGACGAAGATGGCGATGAAGACGCCGAAGATGAGCATCGCCGAGAGACCCATGTCGACGATGATCTTCGCCTCCTGCGCGGCGGACAATTCGCCGAGGAAGACGGCGGCGCCGGTCAGGAGCAGCACGAAGACGACGAGGTTGTAGAGGACGCGGTCGCGCACCGCCTCGCGGAAGGCGTTGCGCGCGATCGTCGCGACGCGCCCGGCGGAGCTGCCGCGCGGGATCGTCTTCGCGGTCGCGCGCGCGCGCGTCGCGTCGTCGGCGGTCGTCGTCTGTTCTCTAGCCAATGCGCTCGCGTTGATTACTTCGGACATGATCGGGGACGCCGGTTCGTGAATCGAGCCGCGTCGCCCGGCGGCGGGAGCCGACGCGGTGGAGAATATCACGCCGGAGCCTTCGTTGGCGCGGCGTGATGAAGGGGAAAGAAAAAGCGGAGGCGGGAAATTAATCCCGCCTCCGCCGAAAGGAGCCCGTTCGGGGACGGGTCACTAGGTTTGAGGGTTACTGGATGGCGGTGCCGGGGGTGGCGCGGACGCCGCCGCCGCTGGCCTTACCGTAGATGACCATCGTCTCGTTGGAGTAGAAGCCGCGGGTGCCGGTGCCGGTGAGCGCCGTGTAGGAGACCGCCTCGGCGTTGACGTCGAAGGTGGCCTGCGTGCCCGCCGCCGGGTCGGTCTTGGCGACGTTGAACGTGTAGCCGCTCTTCTGGCCGCCGCCGAGGACGCTGTCGATCAGGCCGCCGGCCATCAATTCATCACGCGTGCCGTAGCGGCTGTTGGCGCCCTCGGTGCCGAAGAACTCCGCCTCGGCCGAGTTGATCGAGCGGACCGAGCCGATGGCGGAACCTTCGTTCGCCGCGCGGCGCGAGGCGAGCAGGTTCGGGACGGCGATGGCGGCGATGATGCCGATGATCGCGACGACGATCAAGAGCTCGATCAGCGAGAAACCTTTTTGATTCTTCTTCATGTCTTTACTTTGCTCCTTCATGGCAAATGTTTGGGGATTTTCGCGCCGCTCGGTCGCCCTGTGTCGGTGGATGCGCCGCCTTTGCGCGACTGGACGACCTAACGGGTAACAAGACTCATGCCGCGCGGCGTGGGGCGCGCGGGGGCGAGGGAATCGGCTGTTTCAGGGCTTTTCGCGCACTGGTGGGGAGGGCGTCGGGCGCGGGACGGGTCGGCTAACAAAAGTCGTCAGCGTCGGCGTGACGATTTTTGTCAAACGGGCGGGCGCGGCTGGCCGCGGCGCGTGCTTGCCGCGCTCAGTCGCGCGGCTGGCTGGACGCACTCGCGGGGGCGCCCATGGAGGAGCGGATGACGCCCGAAGCGTCAATGTAGAAGTGCCGCCACCTGCCGGGGATGAGCGACGGGGTCGCGGTGGCTCGGTAGTCGGCGTCCGGGTCGGCGGCGTCGACGGTCAGCGCGAAACGGTAGCGACTCTTCGCGCCCGCGACCACGTGCCCGTCGTTGATGAAGTTGTCCGAGCCCAGCGTGCCGAGGTCGGCGAAGCGGTTGTTCGCCGCGCGGTACGAGACTTCGCTCGAATGGATGGCGCGCAGCGACTCGACGGCCGACGCGGCGCAGGCTGCGTGCTGCGACTCGACGTAGTTCGGCACCGCGATGGCGGCGACGATGCCGATGATCGCGACGACGATCAAGAGCTCGATCAGCGAGAAGCCGCGCGCGCGCCGCCGTGTTTGAGAGGTGTTCATACTCGAAGCCGATCCGCGCAAATCAACCTGACCGAAGCATCGGTCGGACTGCGCCCGACTTGTGCAAGGGTTATGCCAGACGGGGCGGCTCGCGTCAGTCGCCGCCGCCGCGCCCGGAGTCCGATCTGAGTTGGGCGGTGATGCTGCGGATGCCGTGCTTGTCGAGGAGGTGGCGCAAGCTACGCACGGAGAGCTTGAGCAGTTCCGCGGCGCGCGTCTGGTTGCCGCCCGTGCGGCGGAGGGCTTCGAGCAGGTAGGTCTTCTCCAGTTGATCGAGGTGCGCGGAGAGGTTGAGCCCTTCGTCTGGGAGATCGAACGCCTCGGCGACGCGCGCCGGGTTGTACTGCGTGATCTGTTCGGGCAGGCGCTCGGGCTGCACGGCGTCGGTGCGCTCCAGCGCGACGGCGCGCTCGATGGTGTGTTCGAGCTCGCGGACGTTGCCGGGGAAGTTGTAACGCTCCAACAGCTCCATCGCCGCGGGCGAGACGCCCAGCGAGCGACCCGTCTCGGCGCCGAACTTCCGCACGAAGTGCTCGACGAGATCGGGGACGTCCTCGCCGCGCTCGCGCAGAGGGGGCAGCTCTATCGGGATCACCGAGACGCGGTAGAACAGGTCCTCGCGAAACGTCCCCGCCGCGACCATCGACTTCAGGTCGCGGTTCGTCGCGCAGATGACGCGCGTGTCGAACTCCGTCTCCTCGTGCGCGCCGACGGGTCGCACCTTGCGCTCCTGCAGGACGCGCAGGAGCTTGACCTGCATGGCGGGGCTCATCTCGCCGATCTCGTCGAGGAAGATCGAGCCGTGGTGCGCGGCTTCGAAGAGCCCCTTGCGGTTCGCGTTCGCGCCCGTGAAGGAGCCCTTGACGTAGCCGAACAGCTCGGACTCCAGAAGCGTCTCGGTGAACGCCCCGCAGTTGATCGAGACGAAAGGCTTCCCCGCGCGCGGCGAGAGGTTGTGGATGGCGCGCGCGACCAATTCCTTGCCCGTCCCCGACTCGCCGGTGATGAGGACGGTCGAGTGGACGGCGGCGACCGTCTCGATCATCTGGTAGACCGCCTGCATGCTCTCGGAGCGACCGATGATCTGATCGAGCCGCCCGCGCTCGCGCTGGTTCTTGATCAGCGCCTCGTTCTCCGTCTTGAGGGTCTCGTTCTCCTTCTTGAGCGCGAGCCGCTCTAAAGCCTTCTCGACGATCAGCTTCAGCTCGTCCACGTCGAAAGGCTTCTGGATGAAGTCGTCCGCGCCGAGCTTGAAAGCCTCGCGGGCAGTCTCGACCGTGGCGAAGGCGGTCATCATCACGACCGCCACCCCGGGGTAGATGGAGCGCGCCTCGCGCAGCAGCGCGATGCCGTCCATGTCCGGCATCCTCACGTCCGAGACGACGAGGTCCGCCGCCCGCTCGCGCAGCGACTCGAGCGCGCGCCGCCCGTTCTCCGCCGCGCGCACGTCGTGACCCGCGCGCCCGAAGACGAGCGTCAACAACTGACGCATCCCCTGTTCGTCGTCGACGACAAGAATGTTTGCCATAACCGAAGCCGTCCGCCGTCCGTGGTCAGTTGTCCGTGGTCAGCATCTCTTTTGTAGTGTCCACCCGCGCACTCGTCAGCCCCATGCAACGGACGACTGACAACGGACGACGGACAACGCTTCACTCATTTATGATTACCCGGAAGCTCGATGATGATCGTCGTGCCGCGCCCTTCGAGGCTGCGGACGTTTATTGTACCACCGTGATCGCGCACGATCTGATAGGCGATGGAGAGCCCGAGACCGGTGCCGCCCGCGCGCGTCGAGGAGAAGGGCTCGAAGAGGCGCTCGACCTGTTCGGGCGACATGCCCTGACCCGTGTCGGCGAAGGAGACGCGCACGCGCCCCTCCTCGGTCCTCTTCAGGCTCACGCCGAGCGTGCCGCCTTCGGGCATCGCCTGCAGGGCGTTGCGCGCGAGGTTCCAGAAGACCTGGCGCAAGCCCGCCGCGTCGGCGTTCACGCCGACGGGCTCTTCCGGGTAGTCCTCTTCGATCAAATGATCGGGGCGTGTCTCCGGGCTGTGGCGCAGGAGCGTGAAGGTCTCGCGCAGCGACTCGCGCAGATCGGTCGCGGCGAGCGAGACCTGCCGCGGGCGCGCGTAGGTCAGGAAGTCCGTGATGATGCCGTTCAGCCGATCCGACTCGCGCAGGATGATCTCCATCAACTCGGCTTGCGCCGACCCACCGTCCACCTCGGAGCGCAGCACCTGGATCGAGCCGCGCATCGCCGCGAGCGGGTTGCGGATCTCGTGCGCGATGCCGGCGGCGACGCGACCGACCGCCGCGAGCCGGTCCTGCCTGCGCTGCGTCTCTTCGAGCGCGCGCACCTGCGTCAAGTCCTGGAAGGTGATGATGACGCCGGTCGTCTCGCCGCGCTCGTCGTGCAGCGGCGCGATGCTGTAGCCGAGGCGCAGTCGCAAGCCCTCGGCGGTCAGGCACTCCGCCTCGAAGCGTGGGTTGAGCTTGCCGCGGGTCGCGGCGTCGAGCGCGAGCGCGATCTTGTCGGCGGTCTGACCGAAGAGGATCGAGACGTCTTTGCCGCGCAGGGCGTCAGCCTCGTAGCCGGTGATCTCGGCGGCGGCGGCGTTGAAGGTGTAGATGCGCCCGCCGAGGTCGGTCGTGACGACGCCGGAGCGGATCGACTCGACGATGCGCTCGTGCAGCGCGCGCAGGTTGGCGAGCGCGTGGGTGGCGGCGACGAGCTGTACGTCGGAGCGCGCCTGCCGCTCGGCGAGGCGCGCGGCGAGCAAGCCGACGAAGAGGAAGGCGACGTCGTAGAGCCCGACGTTGGTGATCAGCTCGCCCGTCGAAGCCGCGGTGATCTCGTCGCCCACCGCGCGCGCGAAGCCGAACGCCGGGGCGAGCGTCAGCGACGTGTAGCAGACGGCGCATCCGACCGCCGTGACGAGCGCGCCGCGCGCGCCGAGGTAGACGCTGGCGAGCGAGATGACGACGACGTAGAGCGCGACGTAAGGCGTGTGCAGGTCGTTCGCCGCGCCGACGAGCCACGTCACCGTCACCACGTCGAAGAAGAACTGCGCGCAGGATTGGGCGCCGAGGGGGAGGGGCGAGAAGCGCAGCGCGAGCGCGTAGAGGAGCGTGAGCGCGAGGATGAAAGCCGCGATGGGGAGGACGCCGCGCGCCTCCGCGGTGGGGCTCAGGCGGTCGCGCGCGGAGAGCAGGGCGGCGGCGACCATCACGAGCGCGACCGAGGCGCGCCCCGCGATGAGCCACCACAGCCTGCGCCGCCGTCCGCCGTCCGCCTCCGCTGTCAGATCGTTCTCCGTCACGGATCGATAGCCTATCACGCCGCCGCCCGCCGCGCCGCCGAAAAAATCCGAGGCGCGTTGAGGCGTTTGCCGATCAGGCGCGGCTTCGGTATCTTGTCAGCGCCCTCGCAAGCCACCGATCCCGAAAGCCGCCGCCGCGTGCCGGAAAATCCCGCACCGCATTCCTCGATGAAAATAAAAACCCCCGTTCGAGACCCCCGTGTGGGAGCCGCGCTGCGCCGCACTTCAGCCCGCGCGGCTGTGCTGCTCCTCGCCGCCTGCTCCGTCGCGACGCCCGTGCGGGCGCGGCAGGGTCAGACGCCTCAAGTCGCGACGGCGCAGCCGGTCGCGCCGAAGCCGGCGGCGCTGCCGCAGAAGGTGACGACGCGCGAGGGCGCGACGATCGAGTTCAACGTCGAGCCGGGAGACCCGGCGAAGGGGCTCGTCGAGGGCGCGGACGCGGTCGTGACCCTGAAGTTCACCGACTCGGCGAGCCGTCCCGTCGCGGGCGCGCGACCCTCGGCGTGGCTCAGCCGCAAGGGCTCAGCGTCGGCGACGACGGACGCGAGCGCCTGCCGCGAGAAGGTCAGGTCGTTCCTGCAGGGGAGCCTCGCCGCGCGCGCCGAGGTCGATCTCAACTCGTACTTCGTCCTCGCGCTCAACGACGAGCCGAACATCTCCGTCATCGATCCGCTCGTCAGCTTCGGCGCTAGCAAACTCCTGACGCTCGTCATGCTCAAGAGCCCCGGCGACGACTGGGCGATGAGCGGCGACGGGAAGCGGGTCTACGTCTCGATGCCCGCGGCGAATCAGATCGCGGTCGTCGACACCGCGACGTGGA
>JAIVJC010000055.1 GCA_020200235.1 Acidobacteriota bacterium
GCCCCGAAGGGGCAAAATTTAACAGCCAGGGGCAACGCCCCTGGTATGGGTGCGTTGATGATAATAGAGCCCCGAAGGGGCGGAATAACCTGTGATGATTATTCCGCCCCTTCGGGGCTCTACATCGTTGGCGTCCGAAGTCCAGGGGCGTTGCCCCCGGCTATTCAATCGCGCCCCTCCGGGGCTCACGCATCAACCGAGACCCGTCGGGCATCTGCCGCCAACCCGACGCCCGATCCGCATCACTTCACTTGTGAACCGGATACTTCGGGCGCTTCGGCGCGGCGGCGGGGTTCTTCGCGACCTCTGCGAGCGCCACCTGCACGGCGCGTTCGAGCTGCGGGTCGCGACCGCTCATCAGGTCGCGCGGCGTGAACTCGACCTCGTAATCGGGCACGACGCCCACGTTCTCGACACCCCACGAAGTGCCGTCCGGGTTGTAGGCGGCGCGGTTCGGGAGTTGCACCTGCCCGCCGTCGACGAGCTGCGGCGTGAAGGCGTAGGGACCGATCCCCGCGCCGAAGGTGCGCGTGCCGACGATGGGTCCCACGCGCGCGAGCTTATACATGAAGGCGAAAGTCTCCGCGGCTGAGCCGTTACGCTCGTTCGTGATGAGGACGCGCGCCGCGGGACCGGGGTTGACGGGCGTCGGCAGATCGTCGCCCTCGCGGAACATGTAGTAGTAGATCGGCTTGCGGCGCAGCCACTCGATCAGGTAGTCGGGCGTGATGCCGCCGCCGTTCTCGCGCTGGTCGATGACGAGCCCGGCGCGATCCGCGTAGCCCGTGAGACCGCGTATGAAGTCCATCGTGTTGCCGCCGTAGTTGGCGGCGTAGATGTAGCCGAGCTTGCCGCCCGACAACTGCTCGACGCGCCGGCGGTTCGCCTCCGCCCAGTTCGCGACGCGCAAGCCCGTGTCGTTCGCGATCGGGTAAACGGTCAGCGTGCGCGCGCCCTCGCCCGACGCCGACGCGGCGACTTTGATCTTCACGGGTCGATCAACCTTGCCCTCGAAGTGGCTGTAGACGCTGCGGCTCGCGTCAACGTTCTGGTCGTCGACGGCGATCAGGTATTCGCCTTCGCGCACAGAGACGCCGGGGCGGTCGAGCGGCGCGGGCGTCGTGCCGACCGCCGCGCTGTAGGGCATCGAGCGCAGCACGCGCTTGAAGCGGAAGCGCCCCTCGTCGACTTCGTAGTCCGCGCCGAGGAGCCCGACGCGCACCGGCGGCGACGCCGGCGGCGGGGCGTCGCCTCCGCCGACCCCGAGGTGGCTGACCGAGACGTGACCGAGCATCGTGTTCATCAGCGCGTTCAGATCGGCGCGGCGCGTGATCGTGGGGAGGTAACCGGCGTAGTGCCGTTCGAGCTCCGCGAGGTTCTGCCCGTGGTGACTCGGATCGTAGAACCAGTCGCGCATGATGCGCCAGGACTCGCGGTACATCTGCCGCCACTCGGCGCGCGGATCGACCTTCACTTCGAGCTTGCGCAGATCGAGCTTGCCCTCGTCAGGCTTCGGCGCGGCTTCCGTCGAGACGAGGAAGGCGTCGCGACCCTTCAGGTAGAGCAGGCGCTTGCCGTCGCGCGAGACCTCGAAGCCGCCGATCTCTTCGACGACGCGTTCGAACTTGTTCGGCTTCGTCAGATCGTATGTGTAGAGCGTCTGCGCGGGACCGGAGAGCCCGCCGCCCGACCTCCATTCGTTGACGAGCACGAAGAGCGCGCCGGGCTTGCCGGGGACGAGCTGCGCGTAATCGCGCGGCTGCATGGGCAGATCGACCGTGCGACTCAAGAGCCCGTCGAAGTCAACGGGGACGGGCGCACTCGACGCGTCGAACTTCGCGTCGGGGTTCGGCGCGTTGTTCGGCAGCAGCGGCGACGGGTCGTTCTTCGCGAGCACGAGCGCGTGGACGCGGCGCGTGACGAGCGGGCGCGCGAGGACGCCCTGCAACACGCCCCAGCCGTACTCGCTCGTGCCCGCGTTCGGGCTGGAGACGAAATAGAGGTACTTACCCGAAGCGTCGAAGACGGGCGACTCGGTGTGCGTAAGACCGTCGGTCACTTGGTGCACGGCTTCCGCTTGCGCGTCGTAGACGAAGACCGTGCGGATGCGGTTGCGCAGGTGCTTCGAGTACGCGAGCCAGCGACCGTCCGGCGACCACGCGGGGAGCCACTGCTCCTGAAAAGAATAGATCGAGCGATCGACCTGACGCGCCGCGCCCGCTTCCACGTCGGCGACCCAGAGCGCGAGCCTGTGATCCGTGAACGCGACGCGGCGCGAGTCGGGCGACCACGTCAGCTCGCGATAAAAAGAGGGCTTCGGCTCGACGGCGATCTTCTTCGTCGCGCCCGTGCCTTCGACAGCGCGGACGTGGAGCTGATACTCGCCCGACTCGTCGGAGAAGTAGGCGATCCGTCTGCCGTCGGGCGAGAGCACGGGCGAGCGTTCGGCGACGCCTGAAGTCTCCGTCAGGTTGCGCGCCTCGTTCTTACCAGGGTCGAAGACGAGAGCCTCGCCGCGCGCGCCGAGGATCAGGCGTTCGCCGTCCGACGAGATCGTGGCGGATTCGAGCGCGCGCCACGGGTTCACGGTGCGCGGCTTCAGCTCCGAGGTGTCGGGCGATGCCGTGACGGGGACGACGCGCGTCTCGTTAGTCTTGAGATCGTGGAGGTAGAGGCGACCGTCGCGCACCAACAGGACGGCGTCGTCGCAGGCGGCAGCCCAGCGCACGCCGTACTGCGCGAAGGTGGTCAACTGCTGCGTGCGCTTCGCCGGGAGATCGTAAGAGTAAAGGTTGGTGGTGAAGTTGCGGTCGGAGACGAAGTAGATTTTGTTGCCGAGCCACATCGGGAAGTAGTCGTTGTAGTCGCCGGCGGGGAGACGTTCGAGCGCGCCGTCGCGCAAATTCGTGATCCAGACCATGCCCTTCGCGCCGCCGCGGTAGTAGCGCCAGTCGCCGGGCGTCGAGCGCATCGGCGTGTAGGCGATGCGCGCGCCGTCGGGCGAGAACCACCCCATCTGCGCCTTCGGCAGCGGCAGCTCCGCGGGGAGCGGCGTGCCGGAAGCTGGCGTCGTGTAGAGGCGCGAGTCGGGCAGGCGGTCGGAGTTGAAGAGGATGTTTTTGCCGTCGGGCGTCCAGCCCACGGCGAAGTCGCCCGCGGGGTGGAACGAAAGGCGCCGCGCCTCGCCGCCCGCCGCGGGCACGACGTACACGTCCCAGTTGCCGCCCAGAGCTTGTGAGTAGGCGAGCTGCGAGCCGTCGGGCGAGAAGGCGGGGAAGCCCGTGGACGCGCCCGCCGGGGCGGCGAGCCGCTTCGCCTCGCCGCCCGCGCGCGGGACGAGCCAGAGGTCGCCCGCGTAGGTGAAGGCGATCTGCGTGCGGCTGACGGCGACGCGACCGATGAACATCATCGGGGTCGTCTCCGCGCCCGGCTGCGCCGAGGCGGGAGTGATTATGATAAGAAGGAGCAGGGAAGGAGCGCGCGGTACTGCGCGGGCGTCATGCCGGCGGCGCGCTTGAACGAGTTGGTGAAGTGGCTCTGATCGTAGAAGCCGACGCGCGCGGCGATTGCCGAGAGCGGCAGGTCTGTCTGCGCCAGCGCGCGGCTCGCCTCCTCGACGCGGAGGCGGCGCGCGTACTCGCCCGCGCTCGTCCCGAAGTGGCGTCGGAACTCGTGCGCGAGGTGGACGGGGTGAACGCCCACGCGCCGCGCGAGGTCGGCGAGCGAGAAGGTTTCCGCCAGGCGCTCGCGCAGCACGGCGCGCGCCTCCGCGAGCCAAGCGGGCGGGCGCTTCCGCTTCGAGGCGCGCGCGTAGGTGCGCCCCGCTTCCGCCAGCAGTTCCAGCGCGAGCCCCTCGATGGCGAGCGCGGAGAATTGATCGGCGGCGCGAAACTCCCCGTAGAGGCGGAGCGCGAGCGAGCGAGCCGAGCCCGCGGCGAACTCCGTCGCGCCCTCCCAGCTCACGCGGCACTCTCTCGCGCGCTCCAGCCAGACGCCGCCGACCTCGACGCGGAAGATGCGCACCTCCGCGTCGTGGAACGCGACGGCGTGCGACGCTTCGGGCGGGCGGCAGACGAGCGTGGCGGGGCGGCAGTCGAAGCGTCGCGCCCCCGCGGTCTCCTCGTAGCCGCCGGAGAGGACGAGGCTGAAGGAGGCGGGGGCGTGCGCGTGGCGGGGCATCCGCAGGCGCGCGGGGTACGCGGTCTCGGCGAGGCGCAAGCCCGCCACCTCGCGGCTCGCGAGCGTGCGCGAATGTCCTTGCGTGCCGGGCTGCTGCATCCAGAGTTCTCCGAGCTGACGCGCTGCGCGTTGGATGGTTGTGGGGGAGTGGCTACAGAGACAAACGATCCGGCTCTCGAATCATTAACGTCGCGGCGCGCGAATTTGTTGCCGGGTCTTAGCGTCTCGTCGAATGAATTGAGCAAGGGCTTGGGGAATTCGACGAGCCGCGCGTGGGGGCGGCGCTTCGAGGACGCCGGAAGCTAACCGAATAGTTCGTCAACACTCACGGACAGCCCCTCGACGGTCGGCGACTGCGCCCGCTCGCCGCGACCGGACTCCGCGGCGGTCTGGTAGGCTTCGCCCGCCGGTCCCGTGTAAATCTCCACGCGCTCTTCCGGGATGTTGACCACCCACACCTCCGCGACGCCCGCGCGCGCGTAGAGCGGGACTTTGATCGTGCGATCCGTGACGACGGTCGTGTCAGCGACCTCCACGACGAGCAGCACATCCGCGGGCGTCGGATGCGCGCCGCGATAAAAATCTTCGCGCCAGCGCAACAGTGTCAAGTCGGGCTGCGGCTCCGAGAAGTCGTCAAGACGGATCGGGTTCTGCACTCGCACGATGAATCGTCTTTGCGCCAACTCTGTGAAGAGAAGTGTGAGGGTGTCTACGCACGCGGCGTGAGGGCTTCCGATGGGCGACATCTCGAAAATATCTCCTTCGATGAGTTCGAGACGGGCGTCCGGCGGGAAGATGCCCGCCTCGCCCATGCGCTCGTACTCGACGGCGCTGATCCAACGCTTCGCCAGCTTGCGCGACATGATTATTTCCGCCTCCTCTCCCGCAGCCTGCTTCCCGCGTCGCAGTTTATCACAGACGCCGCCGCGTGATTCAGCATCGCGCCCCGAGTGAAAGAGGGGGCACAGGAAGTTGATTCTCCCTGTGCCCCCTCGACGGTCGGGCGTTCCGTGAAACGGTCTCTGTTAGTCTTCCTCCTCAGCGCGGATGCGACCCTCGGCTCTCGCCTGCTCGACGACCTTGTGCATGATCTGACCGGGCACTGGGTCGTAGTGCGAGAACTCCATGTGGTAGCTGCCGCGGGCGGCGCGCGAATGACTAAAGGCTATTGGCTCTCTCCAAAACAAAACTAACTTTATACGTGAACAGTTCGACGTTCGGCACAACTTGGAGGGCGTATTGTAACCGCATATCGCTAGAGCCAGCGATTATAATTCCGCTGACCTCGTCATCATTGGCTAGGTTTCTCTTCACCCAACCCATGTAGCGGGCGATTTGTCCGACAGTATCATCACTCGTTTGACCCTTCTTTAATAGTGTTTGGATTTCGCCGATTTCCATTACTCACCCACTTTAGCAGTGCCTGCTAGAGCACTTCCTGACACGAAATAAAGCGTCACAAGCGGTCAAATGTTTCTGGCTCGGCGTCCGGCACGCTGTCTAACGCCCGCTCGAATTTTCGCTTGTCCCCGCGCGCGGCGCGTTCTTCCAAGTAGGCGACCGTCTTCCACGCCGCCATCTTCTCGGCGAGGGCGGAGGAGGCGAACTGCTCCAAAGTCATGTTCTCCTGCTCCGCCATCTCACGCGCGCGCCTGAGCAACTCGGCGGGCAATTTAATTTCGGTGGTGCTCATGATGCTTCCTCCAACCTGCTCAGAAACTCCTGCGGAGTGATTGCACTGGTCCCGAACTTTTCAGCCCCGGCGAAGTCTTTGAGGTTGTATGTCACGATGAAGTCGCTGGCGCTCTCTACCGCTAATTCTAAAATAAAATCGTCCTTCGGATCAGGCAGGACAGGTCGCCACAGGTAGAAAATTTCGCGCAGGTTCGACACCGCGCAAATGAAATCGAGGATGTCGTCAATCTCCCGCGGGCTCAAGCTGATGCCTGAGCCCGGGCGTTTGACGACATCTTCATATTCGAGGAGAAGCGGGACTGATATGTTCGCCCGCCAACGGTCATCGCCGATTGATCTCAACAGACGGTGCGACGCGCCGCGCTTCGAGCGTAAAGCCGCGACGAGCACATTCGTGTCAATGACGATCTGAAGCACAACAGGCGCGAGCGTATAAGACCAGAGCCGTTACTCTTCCTCCTCCGCGCGGATGCGACCCTCGGCTCTCGCCTGCTCGACGACCTTGTGCATGATCTGACCGGGGACGGGGTCGTAGTGGGAGAACTCCATGTGGTAGCTGCCGCGTGCGGCGGTGATCGAGTTGAGTTTCGACTGGTAGTCGAGCATCTCCGCCATCGGGACGGAGGCTTTGACGACCTGGTTCTTGCCGCGCATCTCCATGCCGGAGACGCGGCCGCGCCGCGAGTTCAAGTCGCCCATGATGTCGCCCGAACACTCGACTGGCACGACCACCTCGACGTGCATCACGGGCTCGAGGAGCGTCGGCTTCACCTTCTCGATCGCGGCGCGGAACGCCTTGCGACCGGCGGCGCGGAAAGAGTGCTCGTCGGAATCGACCGTGTGGTACGAGCCGTCGACGAGAGTCGCCTTGAAATCGACGAGCGGGTAGCCCGCAATCGCTCCGCCCGACGCGGCTTCGACGATGCCCTTCTCGATCGCCGGGCGGAAGTTCTGCGGCACCGAGCCGCCGAAAATCTTGTCCTCGAACTTGAAGCCCTCGCCGCGCGGCAGCGGCTCGAAGACGACCTTGCAGTCGCCGAACTGCCCGCGCCCGCCCGTCTGCTTCTTGTGGCGACCCTGCACCTCTGCGCGCGCCGTGATCGTCTCCTTGTAGGGGACCTTCGGCGGGTGCAGGGTGACCTCGACGTGGTAGCGATCCCTCAGCTTCTGCACGACCGTCTCGACGTGGAGCTGGCCCGAGCCCGAGAGGATGAACTCTTTCGTCTGCGTGTCGCGCGTGAAGTGCAAGCCGGGGTCCTCTTCGAGAATCTTGTGGAGGGCGACGCTGATCTTCTCCTCGTCCTGGCGCGACTTCGGCTCGATGGCGAAGGAGATCGCGGCTTCGGGGTACTCGACCGGGTCGTAGAGGATGGGCGACGCCTTGTCGGCGAGCGTGTCGCCGGTCTGCGTCTCTCTGAGCTTGACGCAGGCGATGATGTCGCCCGCCTGCGCCTCGTCGATCTTGTCGAGCTGCTTGCCCTGCATCGAGTGGAGCGCGCCGAGACGCTCCTGCGCGCCGCGCGTCGTGTTCTGCACGGTGGCGTCCGCCTTGACGCGACCGCTGATCACCTTCAACAGGGTGATGCGACCGGCGAAGGGGTCTGCGACGGTGCGAAAGACGTAAGCCGAAAAGGGCTCTGCGGGGCTGTACTTGCGCGTCAGGGGCTCGCCGCCGTCCGCTTCCGGGGCAGAGCGACCGTGCTCAGCCTCGTGCGTGTCGGGCGCGGGCGCGTAGTCGATGATGCCGTCGAGGACGTTGGTCAGACCGACGAGCGTCGCCGAGGAAGCCGCGAAGACGGGGCAGAGCTTGGAGGCGGCGATAGCCTTCGAGATGTTCGGCACGATGTCCTCTTCGGGCAGCGTCCCCTCCTCGAAATACTTCTCCATCAGCTTGTCGTCCGACTCGGCGATGACCTCGATCAGGCGCGTGCGCTCCTTGTCGGCGATCTCGCGCCCCGCCTCGGGGATGGGAACCTCCTTCGGCTTGCCCGCGGCGTCGAACTCGTAAGCCTTCATGTGGACGATGTCCACGACGCCGCGGAAATCTTTCTCCTTGCCGATGGGGAGCGTGAAGGGGACGATGGCGCGGCTGAAGGTGGAGCGCGCGGAGTCTAACGCCATGCCGAAGTCGGCGTGCTCCTTGTCCATCTGGTTGATGACCATGATGCGGGGCACGAGGAACTCGTTGGCGTAAGACCAGGCCTTCTCGGTCTGCACCTCGACGCCTTTGGCGGCGTGGACGACGACGACGGCGCAGTCGGCGACGCGCAGGGCGGGGCGCGCGTGGGCGACGAAGGCCGCGTAGCCGGGCGTGTCGATCAGGTTGATCTTGTGATCCTTGTATTCGAGGTGGGCGAGCGCGGTGTTCAGGGTGATCTTGCGCGCGATGGAGTCTTCCTCGTAGTCGGTCGTGGTCGTGCCCTCGTCGACCTTGCCCCAGCGGGGGGTCGCGGCGGCGACGTAGAGGAGCGAGGCGGCGAGCTGCGTCTTGCCCGCGTCGCCGTGCCCGATGACGGCGAGGTTGCGAACCCTTTCGGTCGGATAAGATTTCATGAGAGAAGAGGAACGTCCTTTCGAGTGGGATTAGACACTCAGAGAACTGCTGTCACGTCCGCGTGTCTGGCGATTGACGACGACGTTTGTAGGGGCGGACTCGCGCTCTGGATGTGTGGGGAATTTAGCCGAGCGCGGGACGTAAACGCAAGCGGGCGGTGACGCGCTTGGGGCGACCGAGATCGGGCGCGAAAAAAGTGAACGCGCCCGAGCCGCGTGAACGGATCGGGCGCGCGTTCGTGCGGCGGCGAATCGTGTTTAGTTGCCGCAGTGTTCGGGAACTTCGTTCTCGGTCGCGGAGCCCTTGAGGGGACCCACGCCGTCGCGACCGGGGTGATCGGAAATCTGGATCGTCGCCGTCGCGACGTTGTTGTCGTAGTTCGACTCGGGCAGCGTGTGACAGAAGCCGTTGGGGTCTTTCTGGGGGCAGGCCTCGCCCTTCTTCGCGACGAAGGGCGGGTTCGCCACGATGCGTATGACGTAAGTGCCCGCGGGGACGACCGGCTGGCCGTCGCCGCCGTCGAGGACGAAGTACTGCCCGCCGAGCGTGAAGCGGTAGGTGTCAGTCCAGCCAGCGGAGATGCCCTGGTTGCCGGGGATGCCGACGCGGCCGCAGCTCCGGAACTGCCAGTTCTTCGGAGCCATGCCGTACCACGCCGGGTTCGGATCGGTGTCGAGCATGCAGAACCCGCGCTTGGCGGCTCTCCACACCTTGCCCGTATTGGGATCGACCAACTGGTAGGTGGCGTAGTTCTTGAAGTGGTAGTGGCCGTGGCAGGAGGCGAACTCGTAGAGCCCGTCGCCCGCGGCGATGTGTTCGTTCGGGTCTCCGAGGTTGAGATCAGCTGTGCCGACGTTGCCGGTCATCACCGTGAAGCGGAGGATGCGGCGCACGCCGGGGGTGACGTTGCCCTCCTGCACGCTACAGAAGTTGGCGGGGAGGTCTTCGTCGCGCACGACCCACTGTTGACCGAGCGTGTCCTCGCGGACGATGAGATCGGGCAGACCGTCGGCTTTGGCGGTCGGCGCGAGCACGTTGTTGGTGACGGCTGCGAGTTTGGAAGTAGATGCGCCCTTGATCCGGGGGAAGAATGCCAGGGCGAGGGCGAGAACGGCGACGAAAGAGAGAACGACGATCTTTTTCAAGGAAGTTACCTCCGAAGGGGTTGAGTCGGGTTCGTACCGAGTGAGGGAACTTGAAGTTCCTGTGGCGAGCCACGCGGGGCGCCGCCTGCCTGTGAAAAGAATGATCTGACCGCTGGAGCTTGAGAGTTGCCGGAAATCTCGCCGACACCGGCGCAGGATTTGTGCGGACACATTATCCGCGCGGGGGCAGGAAGTCAAATGGGGAGCACGGATTGTTTCCCGCGGGAGACGAAAAGGGCGGGCGACTTGAAAGCCCCGCGCCCCGTCGCGCGAGCCGGACATTGAGCGAGCCCGCGCAAAAAGATCATCGTAAACGGAAGCGCGGCGGTCGGACGGGAATGTCCGACCGCCGCGCTTGTCTTGCCCCGCGCCATTGAGGAGCGCCGAGACCTGTTAAGGCACTCGCTTGCCGCTGCTGCCGCTCGACTTCGTCTTCCCTGAAGTCGTGGTGCTCGTGCCGACGGTCTGCGACGAGAGCGAGCGGAGGTACATGACGAGGGCGTCGAAGTCCGCGCGCGTGAGGTGCGAAGTCCTGCCGTGCGTGTCCTTGAGGACGCGCACGCCGTTGGCTTCGAGCGCCGGGTTGATCTGACCGCCGACGACGAGCGGCAGGACGTTCGACGTGCCGAGCCTATCGATCAGAGGCTTGCCGTTCGCCCCCGTGACGAACGGGCTGTCGATGCTGACCATGATCTGACCCAGCCCGTCGCTCGCGAGCCTGCCGTCGCTGCCCTCGAACGTGATCGGCACTTCCGTCGGCAAGTTGTTCGGGCCGCGCCGCGCGTCGGTTCTCACGGTGCGGAAGTTGAAGCCGCGCTCGCCGGGCAGCAGGAGCGGCGAGTCGGGCGCGAGCAGCAGCTCACGCACGGTGTGCGCGAAGCCGTGGTGCAGCCAGTTCGGCACGCTGTCCCACCAGGTGCGCAGGTGCTTCGTGTTGCGCGAAGAGAAGTTCTGCGGCGTGCCCACGTCCTGCGGCGGACCGAAGCGGACGAAGAAGTAGTCGTTTGCGGGGCGGAAGAAGGGACCGTCGCCGTCGACCGTGGTCTCGGAGATGACGCCGGGCTCGTGGATGTTGTAATCCTGGAAGGTGTCGTCGAGCGCGCCGTTAGTCATCTTGTTGCCGTTGTGGTGGCAGTCGGCGCAGCCCGCGCCGCCCTCTGCGACCTTCGTCGAGAAGACGCGCTTGCCGCGCGCCACCTGCGCGGCGGTGTCCGCGTCGGGGAACTGGTTGAGCGGGTTTGGGAACTGCCGCGTCTCGTTCTGCGACCAGAGGATTTGCAGGTACGCCATGTCGTAGTAGCCGACCTTGAACGCCTTGCTGGAGAGATCGTTTCTGCCGATGGCGCGCGAGTTCTCCTCGGTCTTGCGCAGCACGTACTCCTCGCGGGCGCGGAAGCGATCCTCTGCGTCCGCCTGCGGGAAGAGCGGCGTCGGCGTGCGCTCGCCCAACAGCACCTCGCCGTTGCAGGCGGAGGCGTACGCCATGAAGTCGTTGTTCAAGCCCTCGTACCACTCGGGCCAGTTGTCGGAGATGTCCTTGTTCTGCGGGCAGACCTTCGTACCGCCGACCGCGTTCGCCGCGACGTTCCACTGGCAGCCGTCCTGGCGGCCGTCCCAGTGGCAGAACCCGCACGACTTCTGACCGTCGTCCGAGTAGGCGTCGGAGAAGAACCAGCGCAAGCCCTGCTCCTCGGCGGTGGCGAAGAGGTTCTGACCGTGACCGCCGGTGGTCGGGTCGGGCGTCGAAGGCGTGACGCCGACGGCGAGGTAGCCGCCGCGCGAGACGCGACCGTCGGCGCCGACGTTGAGGAACGAGACGTCCTCGGTCTGCATGTTGGCGACGTAGATGCGCCGGCCGTCGGGTGAGACCTCGACGCCCTGCGGCGTGATGCCGCCCGTGTACTCGATGTTCAGCTCGGTCAGGAGCTGCGACGGGTCGGACGCCGACTGGTTGATGCGGAACGCCTCGACCCTCTCGTCGTGCGCGTGCGTGACGAAGAGGATGTTGTTCTTGATGGCGATCTGCTCGGGACCGCTGCCCTTGATGATCTTCTGCGCGGCGGTGTGGTCGCCGAGATCGACGTACTGACCCGGCGTGACGAGCTGCGAGATGTCGCGCCCCTCGTCGACGTAGCGGAAGACGAACTGGTTGGTCGCCGTGTCGAAGATGTTCAGCTCGGAGCCGATGTCGTCGAAGGTGGTCGCCTTCGTCGCGTCGGTCATCACGGGCGTGTAGCCGAGCGGCTGACCGTTGTTGCGTATGACGGTGCCGTCCGCCGTCTTCTTCGGCAGACCGTGACCGCTCTCCTTGCCGTTGAGCGTCGTGTTCGTCTCCTGACCCGACACGATGCCCCAGCGACCCGCGATCTTCACGTCGGTGGCGAGACCGCCGAGCGGCATGACCTTGACCAACTGGTTCGCGTCCGCTTCGATGTTGATGACGGCGATGGTGTGACCGAGGGTGTTGGCGACGTAGAGCGACTTGCCGTCCGCAGAGATGTCGAGGTCGCGCGGGTTGGCGCGTTCGAGATCGGTCGTGCCGGTCGGAATCTCGCCGATGGGGACGAAGAAGGGGCCCGGCTCGACGCGGAAAGCGCGCACCTCGTCCTTGAAGCGGTCTGTGATGTAGAGGCGCGTGCCCGCGGCGTTGAAGACGAGCTTCTCGCCGTAGAAGCCGGTCTCGAACTCTCCCAGCACCTCGTCGGTTTGCGTGCTGACGACCGTGGCGAAGTTGCCGTACTGGTTGAGCACGACGAGGTAGGGGCTCGAATAGATGTCGAGGTTCAAGGGCGAGACTTTCAGACCGATGGGGCGCAAGCCCCGCGTCTGCCCCGGCGGGCGCAGATCGATCCACTTGAGGACGAACTGGCTGTTGGTGTCGACGACGGCGACGCGCCAGTCGGGGTAGCCTTCGCGGCCGGGCAGCGTGGCGTAGAGCTTGCGGCCGTCGGGCGTGACGGCGAGTGCGCGCGGCTGCGAGCGGAAGGGCTGCTTGATGTTGGGCCAGAACTGGTTGCCGCTCTTGACGACCGGGTTGTTCGGGTCGATGCGCGTGCCGGGATCGGGGCGACCGTCGATGTAGCTCGCGCCGAACATGATCTTGGTGAAGCGCTCCAAGCCGCCGCGCTCGCCGGCTGACTCCGCGC
>JAIVJC010000164.1 GCA_020200235.1 Acidobacteriota bacterium
GCCCTGAGCGGGGTCCTTCAACTCGTCGTGGGTTTCGAGGTGCATCGAATCGCCGTAGATGGTCGGGGGCGCGTGATCGGTGAAAAAGTGCAGCTCTCCGCCGCCGATTGCTCTTTCAAAATCATCGCACTTGAATTCCGTGGGCTTGGTGACGGGCGTCCCGGCCGGCGACGCTCCGACACCCTGCCCAACCGGCGGCTGGTTGTCGTTCTGCCCCTTCCCGCAGCAGCTCGGCGAGCGTCCGCCCGGGTACGAACTCCATCACGATGAAGGGCTCGCCCCCCGGCGTTTCGCCGTAGTCGTGAACGGTCGCGATCGAAGGGTGGCTAAGCGCCGAGGCGGAGCGTGCCTCGCGCAGGAAGCGCCGGCGGAATTTCTCCGCGTCGCGCGTGATGGTGAGGAATTTAACGGCGACCCGCCGCCCGAGCAGGGTGTCTTCGGCGAGGTAGACGGCCCCCATGCCGCCTTCGCCGAGTTTATCCAGAATGCGGTAGTGTGAGACGGTCTGCCCGATCATGGCGAAGGGACTCCCACCATCAGCGGAAGAGTGGGCGACACGATCCAAGGGGACTGGGCCGGGCGCGGACGCTGCCGTGAGCGGCGCGGGTGTCGAAGAGACCTTTGCGACCGGCATACTACGTCAAAGCCGGCGGGCGTTCAACATAAAAGGCCTTCCGCGTCGGGCGCCCGCGCCTACGCGCCCACGGCTTCCTTCACCGCGCCCCACATCATCTTCGCCCAGTACTCGTAGCCTTCTTCCGAAGGGTGGAAGCCGTCCGCCGAGAAGAACTCCGGGTGCGTGGCGATCACCTCGCGGCTCATCCCGTGGGCGTCCACGAGCCGCAGGTCGCAGCGCGCGGCTATTCTTTTGATCTCCTCGTTGAAGAGCGCGATGCGCCGCGAGACACCCTCGCGCATGAAGGCGGGGACGCGCGGCGCGGTCGAGATGTCCGGGATGTTAGTGGCGACGACGGGCGCGTCGGTCGCGTCGCGGACGCGCGCGACGATCTCCTCGAAGTTGCGCGCGAACTGTTCGACCTCGACGCCGTGCGTGAGATCGTTGATGCCGATGCCGAGCGTGACGAGCGTCGGGCGCTCCCGCTCGACGCGCGGCACCTGAGCGCGCAGCACGTCTCCGGTCTCCGCGCCGCTCACGCACAGGTTCAAGACGCGCGAGCCCGGTCGCTCGCGCCCCAGCCGCTCGAAGATTCGCGCGACGTAGTCGCCCCCTTTGCGCGCGCCCACGCCGACGCCCGTCGAGTCTCCCAGCGCGACGTAAGTAACGGGCTCAGCCTTCCGCGTCGCCGCCCCGCCCCGCCCTTCCGTCCGTGCCGCTCCGCCCTCGCCCAAAGTTCGCCTCACCCCCTTCGCGCACCCCGCGAGCACGACGCACGCCAGCAGGCTTGCTACGAACCGGCCGACGCGCGTTTTAACCCGCCACCCCTCGCTCATAAAAAAACTTCAAACGCACGCTCTCTCAAAGATCGCGCACGCGACTACAAAACTTCGTCCGTCCGCACGGGCTCGCGCAGGATCGCCGACGCGGCTTCCGACGCGACGCGCGCCGTCTTCGCGTGCGTCTCCCTCAAGTTGCCGATCTGGAGGAGCGACTCGCCCGCGCGCGAGAGCATGCGGAAGAGATCGCCCTCCTCGGCGCGCGTCTCGCGCACGAGCGTCGCCCAGTCCGCGCCGCGAGCCCAGCGCGCCGCCGCCGCCGCCGCCGAGAAGTTGAACTCCCCGGCGGGCTCCAGCTCCTGCTGCCACTCGACGGTCGCCACGTCGAAGGCGACGCGCTCGAACTCCGAGAGGGCGCGCACGAGCCCGTCCTCCAGCTCGATCTGACCGAAGTCGCGGTCGGAGTCGGCGGCGAGCGCGGCGACGACCCCGGCGGTGCGCGGCGCGTCGAGCGCGGCGAAGAGGTTTCGCTCGATCGCCTCGCCGACTAAGAGCGGGCGGTCGAGCCTGAGGTCCGCGAGCCAGCGCCCGCGCTCGGTGACGCGCTCGCGCGCGTAGTCGAGGTAGCCGAAGTGTTCGAGCACGCGCGCCCTGCGCTCGAAGGGCTCCCACACCTCGCCGCGCAAGACCTCGATGCGCCGCTCCATCTGCTCGACTTCGGAAGCCTCCCGCACGACCGACCAGAGCGCGTCGCGGCAGCGCGAGCGATCACTTTCGCTCAACTCCGCGCCGCGCCCGCCGCCGCCGCCGCCGCGACGCCCGCGCGTGACGCCCGAAAGCTCGTCCATCAGATCGTTGATGAGCGCGACCGCCTCTTCCGACTGCGCGCGCGCGTCGCGCAGTCGCGGCTTCAAAGCGCGTGTGCGGCGCGCCCGTCAGCAGCCTGTCGCGCGCCGAAGCCAAACGTTCCAGACCGCGCGCGACCCCCGGCGGGAGATCGCAGCCGGCGTCTTCGAGCTTCGACGCGATGCGCCGCTCCGCCTCATCGCGTTCGCGTTCTAGCCGCACCACTCGGTCGAGCGTCTCGCGGTGCGCGAAGCTGCGCGAGGCGATCTCGCGGACGTGCTCGAAGTCGCCGTAGGCGTCGAGCAAGTTCAGGAGCGTCGTGTAGGTCGCGCGGAACTGACTCTCGAGCGGATCGGGCGGCGACTGCAAAAGCGTCGCGAGCTTCTGCGGCTCCTGGTGCATCCCCGGAGCGGCGACGACGAAGCCCACGCGGTCGCGACCGCGCCTCCCGGCGCGCCCGGTCATCTGCTGAAACTCCGACGCCGAAAGATTCCGCCAGCCCCTCCCGGTGCGCGCGTCCACGTTCGTGACGACGACCGTGCGCGCCGGGAAATCCACGCCCGCCGCGACGGTCGCGGTCGCGAAGATGGCGTCGAGCAGGCCGGCGCTCATCAACTTTTCGATCAAGAGTTTCCACGCGGGCAAATGTCCCGCGTGGTGCGCGGCGACGCCGCCGCGCAGCGTCACGTCCCAGTGGCGGTGCTTCTTCACTTCGGGGTGCGCCTCCGCGAACTCGCGCATCAGCGCGCGGCGTGACTCGCGCCTCCCCTCTTCGCCGCCGCGTCGACCGAGTGAGGCTTCCGCCGCCGACTCGTCGCAACGCTTGCGCGTCGGGAGGAACACGATCGCGGGCAGCAGATCGTACGCGCCGAGCGCGGCGAGGAGGGACGCGGGCGGCATCTCCGGCATGTTCATCCGCTGCGGGCGCGCCGGCTCGCGCCGCTCCCCCCAGCGCGAGTGCGTGGAGGCGCGGCGCGCGCTGGCGTGTTGGAGGAAGTCAGCGATCTGGCGCGCATCGCGTCGAAGAGTTGATTTCTGTAAACCTCGGTCGTGCCGACGACGAGCGGCGCGTCGGAGTTCTCCTTGCGATCGCCCGTGAGGATGCCGACCGCGCCGGCGCCGAAGGCTTCGGAGAACTCTTGATACTTCGAGTTGGTCAGAGCCTTCAGAGGGCTCGTGTACCACGCGCGCTTGCCCGCGGCGAGCAGGCGGCGAATCTCCTCGCGCGCGATCCAGGTCTTGCCGCTGCCCGTCGGCGCGGTGACGAGCACGTCTTCTCGCTCTAACGCGGCGAGGGCTTCGAGTTGGAAAGGATCGGGCTTGAACGGGGACGCGGCCGGCGTGCCGATGCCTTCGAGCAGGCAGCGCACGTCGCGGTCGCGCGCCGAGCGCAGAGCCGTGCGCTCGATTGAGTCGCCGCCGGCGGCAGTCGTTGGCGTGCGCGCGCCTTGCTGGCGGGGCCGACTTCCGCCGTGTCGCGCCCCCGCGCGCGAGCCGCCGCCGCCGCCGCGCCGCCCGCCGCCGCGCCCTCGTCCGCCCCCTGCGTTACGTGGCATAATAGAGCCTTAAACCAAAGCCTTTACAAAACTTTAACGGGGCGCGGGGGCGTTTTCTCTCGTCCGTCCGCAACGATCCGGCGAGCCGGAACGTCTAAAGGGGTTGCAGGGGTGACTCGGCGCGCGATTCTGACCCGAAGATTTTTTTTGCGCCAACGAGCCGCGGGTGAAAAAGTTCATGGCAGAGATTTTTCAGACACATTATGCGATGGAAGACGACGCCGAGACACGCGCGCGCAGGTTCGTGCGCTGGGTCGGCGGCTCCGTCGCCCTGCACGCGCTCTTGGTCGCCGCGCTCGTCTACATCCCGGCGGTGCGCGACACCTTCTCGCTCGCCAACCAGCTCTCGGGCTTCCGCGTCGTGAGCAAGGACTACGAGAAGACGCAGGTTTACGAGCGCGCCGTGCTCGTCAACCTCGCCGCGCAGAAGCTCTACTACCCGGCGGGCTACTTCGAAGTCGCCTCGCAGACCGCCGTGCCGTCGCCCGACGATCCGAAGTTCGTCGCCGCCGTGAACCCGACGCCCGTGCCGACGCCGAAGCCCGTCAAAGTGAAGCCGACCCCAACGCCATCGCCCGAGGCTTCGCCCTCGCCGAAGTCCGCCGAAGACGCGGCGGAGGGCGAGAAGGTGAAGAACGGCGACGCCTCCGCCGCAGCCTCGCCTGCCGAGCCGAAGTCGGAGCAGGAGGCGGAGCAGATCATCAAGGACGCGAACCAGGAGAAGTTCCCGGAGATCAACACGAAGCCCTTCGAAGACTTGCTCGCGCAGGGCAAGAAGATGAAGGACGAGGGCGAGATCGATCTGACGGGGACGCTCGAGATGTCGGTCGAGGCTGACCGTCGTGACGACGGGAAGCTCGAGCACGTCGAGATCACGGGCGAGTCGGCGAGCGATCCGAAGCTGCACCAGCTCGCGAAAGACTTCATCTCGGCGCTCAGCGACAGCGAGCTGCTCAAGGTGCTGGACGGCACGCGCCACGTGCGCATGAAAGTCCGCCTCGACGACCGCGAGGTCTCGGTGCGCGTGATGACGGAGATGGAGAGCGCCGATCTGGCGTCGAAGAAGACGAACGCCTACAACGGGATGCTCTGGATCGGCGCGATGAGCAAGAAGGGTAAGGACGAGGAGGCGATCTTCAAGAGCGTCAAGATCAAGAACGAGGCGAAGCAGGTCGTGCTCACCTTCCAGATGCCGCGCAAGGACGCGGGCGCGCTGCTCTCGAAGATCACGGACAAGAACAAGGCGGCGCCGCCGGGCGAATGACGAAGCGCCCGAGCCGCGCCGGTTTGTCACCCGCGCGCGCCCACGTTAGACTAGAGTTGATGGCGGACAGGACTCACAAGCAGACTCAGCGCACGCCGACGCCCGCGCAGCAGCAACTCATCTTGCGCGCTCTCGTCGGCTCGCTCGTCTTCTGCGCCGCGCTGGCCGCGCCCGCGCGCGCGCAGGTAGCCCAGCCGGAGTCGAAGAGCGCGCCGCGGGAAGCCGAGACCGAGCACTTTCCCGTCGTCAACACGCTCCCTTTCAAGGAGCTGCTGGCGAAGGCTTTGCGCCTGCGCGCGGACGGGTCGCTCGGTTCGGAAGAGACTTTCGATTTCACGGTCGAAGCCGACCGCATGGAAGACGGAAGGCTGCACAACGTCACGGTAGTCGGCGGCGCGTCGGACGCGCGAGGGGCTTGGCGGGGACTGACGATGGACTTCGTCGCCGCCGTCAGCGACAGCCGCCTGCTCGCCGCGTTCAAAGACGCGCTCCACGTCAGCATGCGCCTCCGGCTCGACGCGCAGACGAGCCTCGCCAGCCTCAGCTTTGAAGCCCCTTCGGAGAGCCACGCGCGGCAACTCGCCCGCGGCTACGACGCGCTGTTGCACATGGCCTCCCTGCAACAGCGCGGGGCTAACTCGGCGGCTGTCCTCAACAGCCTGAAAGTCTCCGCGAGCGGCAAGCAGTTCGCCGTCAAACTCGAAATGTCGCGCGAACAGCTCGGCAACCTCCTCCGCCAAAGCCTCTCACTCCCCTGACCCCCCGCCGTGCGGGGCAGCCGTCGCAAAAACGGCTCGCTTGCCCCGACACTTTCGCTCACATAGAATCGCACGTTGCGCCTACGCGCGCATGTTCGTGCGCCGTGGCGGCAGTAGAGTTTGCCGCGCGTTCGGGGAGGGCAATCAGCCATTAACACTCAGATAAAAGTCTGCGACTGACTGCTGAGTGCTGATTGCTATTAAGGACAAAGCCATGATCGACAAGTTTCTCACTAAAGTTTTCGGCAGCCAGAACCAGCGTTACCTGAAGACGCTGCAACCGACCGTCGCCCGCGTCAACGAGTTCGAGCCCGAAGTTAAAAAACTTTCCGACGACGAGCTGCGCGCGCGCACGGCGCACTTCAAGGAGGTCGTCGCGCGAGCCGTCTCCGACGCGACGAGCCCGGAGGATCGCAAGCGCAAGGAGCGGCGCGCGCTCGACGAGATTCTGCCCGAGGCGTTCGCCGTCGGGCGCGAGGCTTCGGTACGCTCCACGGGGATGCGCCACTTCGACGTGCAGATCATCGGCGGCGTCGCGCTCCACGAGGGCAAGATCGCCGAGATGCGCACGGGCGAGGGCAAGACGCTCGTCGCCACACTGCCCGCGTACTTGAACGCGCTCACCGGTCGCGGCGTCCACGTCGTCACCGTCAACGACTACCTCGCCTCGCGCGACGCCGAGTGGATGGGTCGCATCTACCGCTTCTTAGGTCTCTCGGTCGGCGTCATCCAGAACGACATGGACGACTGGGAGCGCAAGGACGCCTACGCCGCCGACATCACCTACGGCACGAACAACGAGTTCGGCTTCGACTACCTGCGCGACAACATGAAGTTCGATCTCGCGACCTGCGTCCAGCGCGGCCACTACCACGCCGTCGTGGACGAGGTCGATTCCATCCTGATCGACGAGGCGCGCACGCCCCTCATCATCTCGGGACCGTCCGACGAGGCGACCGACAAGTATTACAAGGCGGACGCGATCATCCCGCACCTCAAGCGCGGGACAGAGGAGACCGAGCCGGGTTCGGGCAAGAAGAAGATGACGGGCGACTACGTCGTCGACGAGAAGCAGCACTCGGCGGTGCTGACCGAGGAGGGCGTGGATCGCGCGGAGCAGCTGCTCGGCGTCGGCAACCTCTACGACCCGTCGAACATGGAGATGCTCCACTGCGTCGAGCAGGCTCTCAAGGCGCACACGCTCTACAAGCTCGACCACCAGTACATCGTCCGCGATGGCGAGGTGATCATCGTGGACGAGTTCACGGGGCGCACGATGCCGGGCCGCCGCTGGTCGGACGGGCTCCACCAGGCGGTCGAGGCGAAGGAGGGCGTCAAGATCGAGCGCGAGAACCAGACGCTCGCCACGATCACCTTGCAGAACTACTTCCGCCTCTACGAAAAACTCTCCGGCATGACCGGCACGGCTTACACCGAGGCGGCGGAGTTCGACTCGACCTACAAGTTGGACGTCGCGGTCATCCCGACGCACCGCCCGATGGTCAGGCGCGATCACCCCGACATGATCTTCCGCACCATCGGCGAGAAGTGGGACGCCGTGGTGGAGGAGATCAAGGAGTGCCACGAGAAGGGGCAGCCGACGCTCGTCGGCACGGTCTCGGTCGAGAACTCCGAGCTGCTGGCGCGCAAGCTCCAGAAGGCGGGCGTGCCGCACAACGTCCTGAACGCCAAGTACCACGACCGCGAGGCGGAGATCGTCGCGCAGGCTGGCCGGAAGGGCTCGGTCACCATCGCGACCAACATGGCGGGGCGCGGCACGGACATCCTCTTGGGCGGCAACGCCGAGTTCATGGCGCGCGAGTTCCTGAAGCAGGACGAGATCGACCCGGACGAGGCGACCGAGGAGCAGATGACGGAGGCGCTCGAGCGCGCCAAGCGCATCGTCGAGGCGGAGCACAAAGAGGTCGTCGCGGCCGGCGGCCTGCACATCATCGGCACGGAGCGGCACGAGGCGCGGCGCATCGACAACCAGCTGCGCGGTCGCTCGGGACGCCAGGGCGACCCCGGCTCGTCGCGCTTCTTCCTCTCGCTCGAAGACGATCTGATGCGCATCTTCGCGGGCGACAAGGTGAAGGCGCTGATGCAGCGTCTGGGCATGGAGGAGGGCGTCGCCATCGAGTCGAAGATGGTCTCGAAGCGCATCGAGTCGGCGCAGAAGTCGGTCGAGGGTCGCAACTTCGAGTCGCGCAAGCACCTCCTCCAGTACGACGACGTGATGAACAAGCAGCGCGAGACCATCTACGGGCTGCGCCGCCAGCTGATGGAGCAGCCCGACCAGCGCGATTTCCTCGTCGGCGACGGCGGCGTCGCGCACGACCTGCTGAGCGACATGGTCAAGCAGTACATCGGCGCGGACGCGAGCGTGGACGACTGGGACGTGGAGAACTTCAAAATCCAGTTGCAGTCGGTCTACGCCTTCGACCCCGACGCCGAGGGCGTGGACTTCGAGAGGGCGACTTCCGAAGAGATCGAGCAGTCGGTCTGGGAGAAGCTGAAGGCGAAGTACGCGGAGAAGGAGGCGCAGGTCGGCGTCGAGGCGATGCGCACCTACGAGCGCATCATCATGCTCAACATCATCGACGCGCAGTGGAAGGATCACCTCCTCGCGCTCGATCACCTCAAGCAGGGCATCGGATTGGTGGGCTACGGGCAGAAGGATCCGCTCGTCGAGTACAAGAAGGAGAGCTTCGATCTCTTCCAGGCGATGCTCGACCGCATCGACACCTTCACCATCCGCTCGCTCTTCAACCTGCAGGTCGTCGCCGAGCAGGCGCCGGAGCAGTTGCAGCAGCGGCGGCGCTCGCGCCCGACCTCCATGCTGTTCACGGGACCGAACCAGGGCGCGGCCGCCGCGGGCGAAGAGGCCGCCGCGTCGAAGACCGTCACGCGCAGCCAGCCCAAAATCGGCAGGAACGATCCGTGCCCCTGCGGCTCGGGCAAGAAGTACAAGAAGTGCTGCGGCGCGTGAGCGCAAGACGGATCGGTGGAGGTAAAGATGAACACGCCTCACAAACTCTCCGCGCGCTCTCTCAAGCCACTGCTCCTCGCGTGCGCGTGCCTGCTCGCCGCGGGCGCGCACGTGACCGCGAGACCGCAGCAGCAGCCGACCACGTCGGTGGCGCTGAGCGAAGACGCCAAGCGCGGCATCGAGCAGTACAAGCGCGGCGAGGCGGACGCGGCGATCAAGTCGCTGCGCGCGGCGACGAAGAAGAGCAAGGGCGACGCCGTCGCGTGGTACTACCTCGGTCTGTCGCTGCTGACGAAGGGGAAGGCGAAGGACGCCCGCGCAGCCTTCGAGGCGGCGCTGTCTCTGAGCCCCGACTTCGTCGCCGGGCGCAACGGGCTTGCCTACGCGCTGCTCTACCTGGGCAAGGCGTTCGAGGCGATGCGCGTCTCCGAGGACACGCTCAAGCTCGATCAGAAGAACGCGGAGTCGCATTACGTCCGCGGGCTCGTGCAATACCGGCTCAACTATTACAGCAAGGCGCTGGAAGCGTCCGAAGGCGCCCTCAAGCTCGATCCGTCGTTCGCGAACGGGCTGTTCCTGAAGAGCCAAGCCCTCGTCGCCATGAGCGGCAACGCCCTGACGACCGCCAACGACGAGACCGCCGACGTGCGCGAGGTGCTGCTGAAAAAGATCGCCTCGCGGCTCGACGAGGCGAACGAGGCGCTCGACAAATTTTTAAGACTCAACCCGCAGGGCGCCCGGAACGCGGAGGCGGTGCGCGAAGAGATCATGACCCTGCGTGTGTACGGCGCGATGTCCGGCGCGGCGTCGCCCGACGGCGCGATCTACACCGCTAAAGAGCTAACGACCAGAGCCATCATCAAAGATAGACCCGAGCCGCTCTACACCGAGCGGGCGCGCCAGAACCAAGTGACGGGCACGGTGCGCGTGCGCATGGTGCTCGCCGCCGACGGCACCGTGAAATACGTCGTCGCCGTCAACCGGCTGCCGGACGGGCTGACCGAGGCGTCGATCAGGGCGGCGCGCAGGATCAAGTTCATCCCGGCGACGAAGGACGGCCGCCCCGTCTCGCAGTACGTGACGATCGATTACAACTTCAACATCTACTAGCCCGGCGCGTGGCTCGGGCCGCAACTTCGGAGCGAAAGATGAACACGTCGCACAAACTCTCCGCGCGTTCTCTCAGGGCATTACTCGTCGCGTGCGCGTGCCTGCTCGTTGCGTGCGCGAACGCGCGCGGGCGGTCTCCTTTATCGCAGGACTCTCCGGGGCAGGGAGAAGTGGCGCGCGGCGTCGAGCTTTACCGACGGGGGGAGTTCAAGGAAGCCGCCGAGGCTTTCAGGCGGGCGGCTGAGAGGGACGGGCGCGACGCGGACGCCTGGCAGCACCTCGGCTCAGCCTACTCGAAACTGGGGAATGAGAAGGAGGCACGCAAAGCGTTGGAGAAGGCGATCAGCCTGCGCTTCTCCAGAATCGCCCCCGACCTCCCCTCCTCTTCCCGCGAGGAACACGACTACGAGCTGGCGAGCCCGGAGGAGCGTGCCGAGCGACGCGCCCGGCTCGTGGCGGACTACGCGCGAGCCGCGGAGGGCGTCGAACAATACCTCCGGCTCAACCCCAAGAACGCCGACTTCTGGCGCGGCCAGTCGGAGAGCTTAAACTTTTACGCGCGCTCGCTCGCGGCGGACGGGCAGGACGTGGTTTATTTCAGGACTGACTTGCCGCAGAAGGCTGTCATCCTCCGCAGGAGCGAGCCGCGCTACACGGAGGAGGCGCGCCGGAACAAGATCAGAGGCGCGGTCGTGCTGCGCCTGGTCTTGTCCGCCGGCGGCACGGTGGATCACCTCCTCGCGCTGAGGATGCTGCCACACGGCTTGACCGAGCAGGCGATGAGCGTCGCGCGGCAGATCAAATTCACCCCGGCGACGAAGGACGGGCGACCCGCTTCGCAAATGGCCACCATCGAGTACAACTTCGACATCTACTGACCGACGACTCGTAAAACACCTTCCCCCTTTGATCAGTTTCGACCTTCTCGTGCATCTCTCAGCCTGAAGAATTTTGATGAGCGCGGAAACCACATCGACGAACCCGGTCGTGCGGGCGATCATCGGCGGCACAGCCCCGACGCAGGCGCGCATGATGGCGGCGCGCGGGGTGCTCCCGCTCGCGGCGGAAGACCTCCTCGAAGTGCTCGTCTGCCTGTGCGGCGACGGCGAGCCTGAGATCGCGCAAGCCGCCGGGGCGACGCTCGCGGAGCAGCCGGCGGAAGTCTTGCTCGGCGCGGCGTCGTCAGAAGCGACCGCGCCGCGCGTGCTCTCGCACCTCGCCACGCTTAACGGCGCCGCGCGAGCCGTGCAGGAGGCGCTGGCGTTGAACGCGCGCACGCCCGACGAGGCGATCATCGCGCTCGCCAGGGGCGCGGGCGACGGCGCGCTCCTGGAACTCATCGCCGTCAACCAGCAGCGGCTGATCCGCGCGCCCGCCATCATCGACGCGTTGCTCTCGAACCCGGCGCGCACCTTCGAGGCGGAGCGGCGCGCCACCGAAGTCAGGCAGGAGTTCTTCGAGAAGGAGCGCGGCGCGCGCCAGATCGCCGAGGAGATGCGCGCGCGCGGGCTCTCAGCCGCCGCGGAGTTCGTCGAGTCAGCCGAGTCCATCGGCGCCTCGAGCGGGCTCAGCTTCGACGACGCGTGGCTCCTGGCGGAGCACATCGAGGTCTCGGACGACGAGCTGGACGATTCGTGGATGCCCTCGGAGCGGCTGGAAGAGCTGCTGGCGGAGAGCGAGGAGGAGCGCGCGGCGACGCTGGAGCGGATCATCTCGGAGACCGCCGCCGAGATCGGCGAGATCGCGCCCGACCGCGTCTCGCTCATCCGCCGGATCATGCTGATGAGCGTCAAGGATCGCATCAAGCTCGGGATGAAGGGCGACCGCGAGGCGCGCGCCATCCTCATCCGCGACGGCAACAAGGTGGTCTCGACGGCGGTCGTCCACAACCCGCGCATCACCGACAAGGAGGTCGAGACCATCGCCGCGATGCGCACCATCAGCGAGGACGTGCTCCGCCAGATCGCGATGAACCGCGCGTGGGGGCGCGTCTACCCGGTCATCCACAACCTCGCGCGCAACCCGCGCACGCCCCTCGCCGCCGCGCTCGGCATCCTCCCGCGCCTCCAAGGAAGAGACCTGCTAGCCCTCTCGCAAAACCGCAACGTCCCCGACGGCGTCCGCCGGCAGGCCTTCCGCCTCATCCAGACCCGCGCCGGGCACTGAAACAACTTGATAAGAGACGAGGTGACAGGTGACAAGCAAGACTCACGAAGGTTTTGCTTGTCACCTGTCACCTGTCACCGTTCACTTAGAAAAGCTGTGAGCCTTTGCGCAGGACAGACCACGTCACGTCCGTGACGGTGTGGCTCGCCGCGCCCCACCAGAGCCCGGCGAGCGTGGCGAGCGTGACGGCTCATGTAGACGTAGAAGGCGACCGAGGCTATCAGAGCGAGCACGCCGACGAAGTAGACGACGCGGATCAGCGTGCCGAAGACGATGCCGTGCGACCAGCGTGACCGATGGCGGAAGAGCATCTTGTAAGGGAGCCACAGGAAGCGCAGCACGCCCCAGCGCGTGTACTGCCGCGACTGGATGTCGAGATCGGGTCCGAACATCAGACCGCCGAAGAGGGTCGCCGCCGTCACGACGCCCGCCAGCACCAGGCTCCCCGTCACGCCCCACGCCGCGACGAACGTCGGCACCGCCAGCAGCACCGTGATCGCGTCGTGTGTCTTACCGGAAGGCATGAAGTCGGTCAGTGGTCAGTCGTCCGTCGTCAGTTGTCAGAAAGTCTTGCGTAGCCGTTCACGGGGGATGATACCCGACAGCACGCCAACCCTTCTACTGACCACGGACTACTGACTACGGACTACGATCATTCTTTACCCGTTTGCCAGCCGCCGAGACGCCGCGTTAAACTGCCGGTTCTCTTCCGACCGGACGAAACAATGGCTAGACAGCGCGGGAAACTTCAGACCGACTTAGAATACGCGGCGGTGCGCGCGCTGCTCGGCGCGCTCGCACTGTTGCCGCGCCGCGCCGCGGTCGCGCTGGGGCGCGGGATGGGCCACGCGGCTTACGCGCTCGCCGGGGGCTTGCGCCGCACGGGTCTGCGCAACCTCCAGCTCGCCTTCCCCGAAATGGGCGAAGGCGAGAGGCGTCGCATCCTGCGCCGCTCGATGGTCGGTCTCGGTCGGCAGCTCGGCTACTTCAGCCACTTCCCGCGCATGACGGCGGAAGACTTGCGCGACCTCGTCGAGTACGACGGCATCGAAATCCTCCACGAGGCGCAGGCGCGCGGGCGCGGGATTATTTTTCTCACCGCACACCTCGGCGCGTGGGAAGTCCTCTCCTTCGCGCACTCCGCCCTCTACAACCCGATCAGCTTCATGGTGCGCCGGCTCGACAACCCGCGCGTCGAGGAGTTGATCGACCGCGTCAGGACGCGCTTCGGCAATCGATCCATCGACAAGAAGATGGCGGCGCGGTCGGCTTTGAAACTCCTGCGCGAGGGCGGCACGCTCGGCATCCTCGCAGACCTCAACACGCAGCCGCACGAGGGCGTCTTTGTCCCCTTCTTCGACCGCCCCGCCTGCACGACGAGCGGCATCGCCGTCCTCGCGCTGCGCACCGACGCCTCCGTCATCCCCGTCGTCGCGCCGTGGCACGAGGAGCGCGGTCGCTACGTCTTTCACGGCAGCCCCGTCGTCGAGCTGGCGCGCACGGGCGACCACGAGCGCGACGTCGAGATCAACACCGCGCGCTTCACCGCCGCCGTCGAAGCGCACATCCGCAAGTACCCGGATCAGTGGCTCTGGATTCACAAGCGCTGGAAGACGCGCCCCGCCGGGGAGCCCGATCTCTACGCCAAAGGAAGTGTGAAAGAACCGTCGGAAGCCCCTCTCACGCCCTCACAAGAGACCGCCTTCACTACGAAACCGCAAAAATTTTAAGCGGCCATTCCGCAATACTATCAATAACTTAACGGGTTCGAACGCGAAGTGTTACGAATTTGTGGAGAAAACTTTGCATTTTGTTCTTGACACCTCACAAAGTTTTGGTGTAATTTCACACACGAGTTCGAGCAATACATTTCTTAAATAGTTTTTTGAAAAGTCTGCTGGTCGCAAGGTGCGCGTCGGGTGGAGCGGATTTTGAGTTTCTCCGTCATGCAATTATTCCCGCCCGTCTAAACGTACCACCCAAAGCATCCGGATCGCCCGTAGGTGACGATCTCCAGCACCAACCAACGCCACCCCGAATCTCCGAGCCTGCCCAAAAGTTTTCGCCGCGTTAGCCCCCCAAGCTAACGCGGCTCCTTTCTTTTTACGCCAAGAAATTTTCTCGTGTCGCGCTTAACGTCGAGACTCACATCGCCAGACCGCCGTCCACCTGTATGACCTGACCGGTGATGTAGCGCGCCGACGGCGACAGGAGGAAGCAGGCGATCTCGGCGATCTCTTCCGGCTCGGCGAAGCGCCCCAGGGGAATCTGTTCCGTCAGCTTCGCGCGGTAAGCCTCGTCGAGCGCGCCGGACATCTCCGTGTCCACCAGACCGAGGGCGAGCGCGTTGACCGTCACCCCGCGGCTCGCGACCTCCCTCGCGAGCGACTTCGTCAGACCGATCATCCCCGCTTTCGACGCGGAGTAGTTCGACTGCCCGGCCATCCCGACCACGCCGCTGATCGACGTGACGTTCAGCACCGATCCGCCCCCCTCCTGCCGGAGCATGAAGCGCAGCGCGGCTTTCGAGAAGTTCCACGCGCCCTTGAGGTTCGTATCGACGACCGCGTCCCAGTCCTCCTCCTTCATGCGGAGGATGAGCCCGTCGCGCGTGATGCCGGCGTTGTTGACGAGGAAGTCGATGCGCCCGAAGGCGTCCTTCGTCCGCTTGACCATCTCGGCGGCGTCGCCGGTGTGCGCCACGTCGCACTGCGTGGCGATCACCGCGACGCCCAGGCTCTCGATCTCCGCCTTCAACTGCTCGGCCGCCTCGGCGCTCTTCGCGTAGTTGAAGGCGACCGCCGCGCCGCGCCGCGCGAGTTCGAGCGCGACGGCGCGACCGATGCCGCGCGACGCGCCGGTGACGATGCCGGCGCGCCCGGCGAAGGGTTTCGGGTTGTCGTTCGGGCTGCTCATGTTTTTATCTTCAGTCGTTCAGTTTCAGAGAGCGCAGGTACTCTTTAAACTGCGGCGCGAGGTCTGGGCGCTTCAGTGCGAACTCGACGGTGGCGACGAGGAAGCCGAGCTTGTCGCCCGCGTCGTGGCGCGTGCCCTCGAAGCGGACGGCGTAGAAGGGTCGCTGCTTTAAGAGCGCGCGCATCGCGTCCGTGATCTGGATTTCGCCGCCCGCGCCGCGCCCGGTGTGCTCGATCTCGTCGAAGATGTCGGGCGTGAGGATGTAGCGGCCGATGATGGCGAGGTCTGACGGCGCTTGCTGGAAGGGCGGCTTCTCGACCATGTCCCTGATCTTGTAGACGCCCTCCGACACCTCCTCCGCGTCGATCACGCCGAAGCGCGAGATCGCCTCGCCCTCGACCCGCATCGTGCCCAACACCGGCGCGTCGAACTCTTCGTAGACGCGCATCATCTGTTTGAGCGCGGGCACTTCCGCGTCGACGATGTCGTCGGCGAGCAGCACGGCGAAGGGCTCGTCGCCGACGAAGTCGCGCGCCTGCAAGACGGCGTGACCGAGCCCCAGCGCCTCGCGCTGGCGGACGTAAGAGACCTGCGCCATCTCCGAGATCGCGCGCACCCCGCGCCGCGCCTCGTCCTTGCCGCGCTCTCTTAACAGTTGTTCCAGCTCGAACGAGATGTCGAAGTGATCCTCGATGACGGTCTTGCCCCGGCTCGTGACGATCAGGATCGACTCGACGCCCGATTGAACCGCCTCCTCGACGACGTACTGAATCAAAGGCTTATCGACGAGCGGCAGCATCTCCTTCGGCGAAGCCTTCGTCGCCGGCAGGAAGCGCGTGCCCAACCCCGCGGCGGGGAAGACGGCTTTACGAATCTTCTGTGGCATGAGTAGCTGTTAGCCGTTGGCGATTAGCCGTTAGCAAAACCAGAGATGGCGCTAAACCGAAAGCTGATTGCTGCTGGCTGACAGCTAAAAGCTGACGGCTAATCGCTGACGGCTCCCTTCCTTGACACGCTCGCGAGGCGTCGGCTAGGTTGAATTTTTCGTTGACGTGCTTTGTTGAAAGCCTAGAACTTCTATCACACCGCGAAGGACACCGGCAAATGCTCGATCTCCACTTCGTCCGCGAAAATCTAACCGAAGTCCAAACAGCGCTTGAGAACCGGCGCGCTTCCGCCGAGGCGTTCGAGACTCTCAAAAGTTTCACCACCGTTGATGCTGAGCGTCGCCGCTGGATTGCGAAATCAGATAAGTCAAACGCCGACCGCAATAAGTTGAGTCAAGAAATTGGCGCGTTAATGAAAGAGAAGAAAGCCGAGGAAGCGTTGGGTTTGCGCTCGCAGGTTACTTATTTGAAGGAGCAGATCGCTGAACTTGATCAACTACGCGACGAAGCAGAAGAACGCATGCGTGAGATTCTAAGCACGCTCCCGAACGTCCCGCACGAGAGCGTGCCCGTCGGCGCGGACGAGTCCGCGAACCGGGAGATCAGGCGCTGGGGCGAGCCGCCCGCGTTCGACTTCGACGCGAAGGATCACGTCGATCTCGGCGCGCGGCTCGGCATCCTCGACACGGAACGCGCCTCGAAGATCGCGGGCGCGCGCTTCGCGATCCTGAAAGGTGCGGGCGCGGTGCTCTCGCGCGCCCTCGTCAACTTCATGCTCGACCTGCACACGCGCGAGCACGGCTACGAGGAGACGCTGCCGCCCTTCATCGTCAACCGCGACGCGCTCTTCGGGACGGGACAACTCCCGAAGTTCGAGCAGGACCTGTTCAAGCTGACGGACGAGCGCGGGCTCTACCTCAGCCCCACGGCGGAAGTGCCCGTCACGAACATCCGCCGCGAGGAGATGCTCGACGCCTCCGAGCTGCCCCTCAAGTCGGTCGCCTACTCGCCCTGCTTCCGCTCCGAGGCGGGCTCCTACGGTCGCGACACGCGCGGGCTCATCCGCCAGCACCAGTTCGAGAAGGTCGAGCTGGTGAAGATCGCGCGACCCGAAGACTCTTACGACGAGCTCGAATCCCTCACGCGCAACGCCGAGCGCGTGCTGCAACTTTTAGGCTTGCACTACCGCGTCGTCGCGCTCTCGACCGGCGACCTCGGCTTCTCCGCCGCGAAGACCTACGACATCGAGGTCTGGCTGCCGTCGCAAAAGACGTTTCGCGAAATCTCCTCCTGCTCGAACTGCGAGGCGTTCCAGGCGCGCCGCGCGCAGATACGCTTCCGCCGCGAGCCCGGCGGCAAGCCCGAATACGTCCACACGCTCAACGGCTCAGGTCTCGCCGTCGGTCGCACGTGGCTCGCGATTCTGGAGAACTACCAGCAGGCGGACGGTTCGATCCGCGTCCCCGAAGTTTTACAGCATTACATGAACGGGATGGAGAGGATTGAGGCAAGGAAGGGCTAGGGGGGAAGTGTATTGCAAGTCGTGGAAGATTTTTACCGTCGGAATATTAGGTAATCATGGAGTTGTCACGAGTTCGGTTAAATTCTCAAAGTAACGACGGTGAGTGCGTCGCAAGGCTGCTTCGGTTTCTGCGTCCAGCAGAACGACCTCACGCTTAACCCCTCGCCGGTTGAGTTCAAGTTCAATTTCGAGCCGGGCGTTTTCGGCAGACCCGCGCTCCACATCATCAAACTTTCTAAATGTGATGAGCTTACCGCCAGTGCGTTCGTACTCAATTAGAAAGAACATTGCTTGTCTTACCTAACTGCTGTCCTACTTGATCCGCAGATCGTAGGGCAGCATCGCCATGGTCTCGCCGCGGCGGACGTGCGCGAAGACGGAGAGGTAGCGCAGGGCGCGGCGCACGTCTTCGGGGAGGGCTTCGAGGGCGGCGTTTCGCTGTTTCACTTCGACCGTCGCCTCGCCGCCGCCCGTGCCGAAGAGGTTGTCGAGGATGGTGCGCGGCGCCGGGAAGACGACGCGGCGCACGCCCTTGTCAGCCGGGATGCCCGCGAGCTGCTTGGCGACCTCGACGGCGCGGTCGAGACCGCCGAACTCGTCGACCAGCCCGCGCTCCCTCGCCTGCGTGCCCGTCCAGACGCGCCCCTGCGCGAGCGAATCAACGTCCTTCACGTCCTTCTTGCGCCCCTCGGCGACCTTCGGCAGAAAGTCGTTCCAGTAAAAATTATTCAGCATCCCCTCGAACTTCTTGCGCTCGTCGTCGGTGAACTTCTCGGTCTCGCGCCACATCGCCGCGTACTTGCCGCGCGTGACGTACTCGTCGTTGACGCCGATCCAGTCGTAGAAGCCCTTCATCACGGGCTTGCCCGCGAAGACGCCGATGGAGCCGGTGACGGTCGAAGGCTCCGCGACGATGCGCGACGCGCCGACGGAGACGTAGTAGCCGCCCGAGGCCGCCACGTCGCCCATCGAGACGACGACCGGCTTCTTCTGTTTAGCCGCCACGACCGCGTGCCAGATGATGTCGGAGGCGAAGCTCGTCCCGCCGGGGCTGTCCACCCTCAGCACGATCGCCTTGACCGTCTTGTCGTCGCCCGCGTCGCGCAGCGCCTTCGAGACCGTGTCGGAGCCGACCATCTGCTCGCCGAACGGGCCGCCGCCCGAAGAGCCGCCCGAGACGATCGCGCCCGACGCGTAGATGATCGCGACGCGCTCTCCCTCGTTGAGCTTCAGGGACTCCGGCGTCACGCGGCGGTACTGCCCCTCGCTCAACAGGTTCAACTTGTCGTCGTCCTTGTAGCCGAGCCGCTTCTTGAGATCGCCCTCGACCTCGTCGCGGTACTTGGCGTCGTCGATCAAGCCCAACTGTTTCGCGTCCGAAGCGCGCAGCGGCGCGCTGTCGATCGCCGCGCGCACGTCCGTCTCCGACTTGCGCCGCGCCGCGGCGACGGTCGAGACGTAGCGCGCGAAGAAGTCGTCGAGCAGCGAGTCGAGCGCCTCGCGGTGCGCGTCCGTCATCTTCTTCTGCGTGTACTCTTCGGGCGCGGACTTGTACTTGCCGATCTGGTAGAAGTCCGGGTAGATGCCGAGCTTGTCGAGCGAGCCGCGCACGGACATCACGTCCGCCGCGAGCCCGATGATGGCGAGCTCGCCGATGGGCGCGACGTAGATGCGGTCGCACGCGGTCGCGACGTAATAGTCCTTGTTCGCGCCGTACTCCATGAAGGCGTAGACGGGCTTGCCCGACGCGCGGAAGTCGGCGAGCGCGCCGCGCACCTCCTCCGCCTTGCCCCAGCCCGACGTGATCATGTCGATGTCGAGCAGCACCGCCCCGACGCGCCTGTCCGTCTTCGCCTTCCGCAGTTGCAGGAGGAGCCCCGAGAGCGAGCGCTCGTCGCGACCGAGGAAGCGGTTCACCGGGTCTTCCACGACGTAGTCGGGGAGCGAGCCGCCGATTTTGAGGACGAGGACGCTGTTGTTCTTCACGTCCGGCTCGTTGTTGAGCGCGGAGTAGATGAGCGCGAAGAAGGCGGCGAGGACGAGGGCGAGCGCGAGGACGACGCCCGCGATCCAGAGGAAGGTCTTACCTGTGCGTGACATTGCCATGATGGTGCGACGAAAACCCGCGATGAAATTTTACGCCCGCGACTCCGACGGTGCGAGGTCGCGGGCTGTGTATGTTTACGCGCGCCGGGGCGAAAAGTTTTCACACGGGCGAACGGTTGACGCACGAGTCGTCGCCGCCTTTGTCAGAACCGCCCGCCGCAAGCGGGCGGGTTGTTACTCCGAGCGCGCACCCGCCTATGACGAT
>JAIVJC010000248.1 GCA_020200235.1 Acidobacteriota bacterium
CCTTCCGCCTCTTCGAGCGAGACACCCGCGGGCACGTAGCCGTTCAAAGGATCGTGCGCGCTCGTCTGATCGGTGACGGCATCGATCCGCACGCCGCGGCGGACTAACTCGGGCAGCACCTCCGCGCAGTTGCCGACCAAGCCGACCGAGACGGCGCGACCCCGCTCGCGCGCGTCCTCGCAAATGTTCAGCGCATCGTCTAAGGAGAGCGCGAGTCGGTCGCAGTAGCCGGTGCGGACGCGGCGCTCGATGCGCTCGCGATCAACGTCGATGCCGAGGAACGTCGCGCCGTTCAGAGTCGCGGCGAGCGGCTGCGCGCCGCCCATCCCGCCCATCCCGCCGGAGACGACGAGTCTCTTGTCGAGCGTCCCGCCGAAGTGCCGTTCAGCCATCGCCGCGAAGGTCTCGAACGTGCCCTGCACGATCCCCTGCGTGCCGATGTAGATCCAACTCCCCGCGGTCATCTGCCCGTACATCATCAAGCCGCGCCGTTCGAGCTCGTGGAAATGCTCCCACGTCGCCCAGTTGCCGACGAGGTTCGAGTTGGCGATGAGAACTCTCGGCGCGAGATCGTGCGTGCGGAAGACCGCGACGGGCTTGCCCGACTGGACGAGCAGCGTCTCGTCCGATTCGATGCGCCGCAGCTCACGAACAATGGCGTGAAAAGAGTTCCAGTCGCGCGCCGCCTTGCCGCGGCCGCCGTAGACGACGAGGTCTTCGGGTCGCTCGGCGACGTCGGGGTCGAGGTTGTTCATCAGGCAGCGCAGCGCCGCCTCCTGATGCCAGCCCTTGCAGCTGAGTTGTGCGCCGCGCGGCGCGCGGACGATCTCGCGTGTGCTCATCCCTTATTCGTTCGAGCGACCTTTCCGCAGACGACTGAACCACCCGCCGCCTTCAACGCCCGTGAGTTGTTCCAGTTCGCCCGCGTCGAGCCAGACGCCGCCGCAGGTGCCGCAGCGGTCGATGGCGATCTCGTCGTGCCTGACTTCGGTGAGCGCGCCGTGGCCGAGCGGGCACTGGCGCGCTTCCTGCCCCTTCGCACGCGCCTCCTCAGCCATCTGCTCGCGCATCTTGTCGAGCGCCTCGCGATCCTTGCGGCGGAAGTATTCGTTTTCGAGCCCCTTGCGACGTTCGTCGAAAATCTCTGACATGATGGCGAGTCTCCTCCGGAGATTGTTGGACGCGACGGCGGGCGTTCGTGGTGTTCCGAGAAAGCCGCGCGCGGAATTTTCGTGTGCGCCATACTGTACAAAAAAAGACTCGCGCGCGCCACCGCGCCGCACTCCCGGAAAAGCGCCCAGCTTGATTCGCCCCGACAAGAGCGCATATTCTTCCGGAGCCGCCGACGAAAACTTATGGGCACGGACAGAGAGACACCGCCGCGGGGCGCGGGCGACGACGCGGAGACGGCGCGCGACCCGCACGATCCGCGCTTCGACGAAGAGACGCGCAACCGGGCGCGCGCCGTCGTGCCGCTCGACGCGGGCGTGCGCCCCGCCGCAAGCCCCTCGCCCGCGGCGCGGCAGATCGCGCGGCAGCGCGCGCTGATCGTGATCCTCTTCCTCGTCGTCCTCGCGCTCGTCGGCGCGCTCGTCTGGGTGCTCAACACCAGATACGGCGCGACGCCCGTCACGCCGATCACCCAGCCGCCCCCCACGGTCGAGCCGACGGCGACTCCGACGCCGAGCCCTTCGTTGAGTCCTTCGCCTTCCGTCTCGCCCACGCTCGAAACGAGTCCGGGCGCGTCGCCGGGCGTCAGCGAACGCGCAGCTCCTGATCCCGGTCGCGGGCGTGAGAGCCGAACAGTTGAGCGACACTTTCACGCAGTCGCGCTCGGACGGGCGCGTGCACAACGCCATCGACATCATGGCAGCCAGGGGCACGCCCGTCTTCGCCGCCGCCGACGGCACGGTCGCACGCCTCTTCTGGAGCGAGAGGGGCGGCATTACTCTCTACGTGCGCGGGACGGACGAGCACACCATCTACTACTACGCGCACCTCGACCGCTACGCCGAAGGGATCAGTGAGAACAAGTTCGTGCGGCGCGGCGACGTGATCGGCTACGTCGGCGACACAGGCAACGCGGGCGCGGGGAACTACCACCTACACTTCGCCGTCTGGACGGTCGACGATCCGAAACGCTACTGGAGCGGCACGGACATCAACCCCTACCCGCTGCTGATGGGGAAACGATGAAGTCGGAACGATGAACGATGAAGTGAAGAGGGCTAAGCCCTTAATTCATCGTTCATCGTTCCGACTTCATCGTTTGCTTTTCGCCCCGCGTGTGTCGCGAAAAGGTTCGCCGCTGGCGCGGGCGGGTGGGGTAAAGCCTTTAGTTCGGCGGCTGTGGGGCGGGGAACGGCTGTTGCTTTGTAAGTGTCTGAACGCATCCAAGCTCAACCGCGACGGCGCGAAAATTTTGCGAAAATTTTTCGGAGGCAGCTACCAGATGACTATTGCCCAGCGCGCGAGCACGGCGACAGCCGCCGCGCTCTCCTTCCTGCTCACGCTCTGTTTCGTCGGGTGTCAGCCCGCGACCACGGACGCACCGGCGACCAACGCGACTTCGGCGAACGCGGCGAACGCGAACGCGGCCGCGACGCCCGCCGCCAGCGCGGGCGCGAACTCTCAGCCCGTCACGCTCGCCGTGCTCGACGCGCTCTTCGCCGACGAGGCGTTCGCGCGCGATCTCAAGTCGCGCCTGCAACTGACGGACGATCAGATCGCGCGCCTGAAGAAGGCGGCGGACGAGGAGCGCGCCGGTCTCCGCGAGTCGGACGAGCCGAGCGGCACGACGGCGGGCGCGACCGAGCGGGCGCGCGCGAAGGTGAGGGAGGTCGTCGGCGCCGAGAAGGCTGACCAGTTCTTCGCCCTCGCGAGCGAGCGCTGGGCGGGCGGCGATGCGGGCGCGTCCGCAGACGCGGGCGGGAGGATGAGCGCCACCGCCGAGAAGCCGAACGCCGTGCCCTCGGACACGCGCGTCGTCGTCAACGCGCCCGCGTTCCGCATGGACGTGTTCGAGCAGGGGCGGCTCGTCAAGTCTTACAAGGTCGGCATCGGCTACCCGGAGTTCCCGCTGCCGGTGGGGATGCGCAAGGCGGATCAGATCATCTTCAACCCCGAGTGGACGCCGCCCGACGAGCCCTGGGTCGAGGCGCCGGGCAGCAAGGTGAAGATCGGCGAGAAGGTCGCTTCGGGCAGCAAGCTGAACCCGCTCGGTCCGGTCAAGATTCCCATCGGCTTGCCCTCGCTCATCCACGGCGGCAAGAGCCCCGCACGCCTCGGACAGTTCGCGTCGCACGGCTGCGTCGGTCTGACCGACCCGCTGTCGCTCGAAGTGGCGCGCGAGCTGGCGCGACTCGGCGGCGCGGCCGTGACCGACGAGGACGTCAAAACCTACCAGCAGGACAGGACGAAGCCGAAGAACGTTAAGCTCCCGCAGGCTGTCCCGGTCGAGCTGCGCTACGAGACGATGGTCGTCACAGACGACGGCAAGCTCCACGTCTACCGCGACGTTTACGACCGCGGCACGAACACCGAAGAGAACCTGCGCGGCGTCCTTCAGGCGCACGGCGTCTCGCTCGATCAACTGAGCGAGCAGGAGCGCTCTCAGGCGCTCGACGCCGTCAGGCAGATGGCGCGCGACGCCACGGGCAACCCGGCGGACGGCGGCGGCACGGAGCGACCCGACACGGGCGCGGCGAACAGGAATGCCGCGGGCTCTAACGCGAACGACGCGAGCAAGAACGCCAACGCCGCGGGCAAGAACGCCAACGCCGCGAAGGGCGCGGCGAATAAGAACGCGAATGCGGCGGCTGCGGCTCCGAAGGTGACGCGCAACGTGAAGGGTCAGAAGGAGATCGTGATCGAGATCGCCGCGCTCAAGGGCAAGGGCTACCCGGTGCCCGTCGGCGGAGGCTTCGGCACGAAGGGGCAGGACAAGCAGGACGCGACCGCGCCGAAGAAGGGCAAGCGCCGCTGAAGAGAGCGGCTTGCCGAGTCAAGAACAGATCTCAACCACAGAGGACACGGAGGGACGCGGAGGAAGACTTTGCTTTCCTCCGCGTCCCTCCGTGTCCTCTGTGGTTAAGTTAAAGTACTAAGTACAGGACAAAAG
>JAIVJC010000249.1 GCA_020200235.1 Acidobacteriota bacterium
GGCTTGCTCGCGCTCGCGGGCGCGCTGACCTACGCCGAGCTGACGACGATGATGCCGCGCGCCGGGGGCGAGTACGTCTTCATGCGCGAGGCTTACGGCCGACGCTGGGGCTTCCTCTTCGGCTGGACGCAGTTCTTCATCGCGCGCACCGGCTCGCAAGCCGCCCTCGCCGTCGGCTTCGCCATCTTCCTCAACATCCTCACGGGCGGCGCGCTCTCCGGCACTTACTTCACGCTGCGCCCCTTCGGCTTCGCCATCCCCTTCGGGCACCTGCAACTCGTCGCGCTCGCCACCATCGCCATCACGACGCTCATCAACTGCGGCGCGGTCTCGCTGAGCGGCAAAGTCTCTACCGTCCTGACCTTCGTCAAGATCGCGCTCGTGCTCGCGGTCGGCGTCGGCGCGTTCCTGTTCGCGACGGGCGACTGGGGACACTTCGCGCAGTCGAACGCGGGGGGCGCGTGCGAGGGCGTGTCTGCCGCGGCGCGCGGCGGCATGGCGGGCTTCGGCGCGGCGATGCTCGGCGCGCTGTGGGCTTACGACGGGTGGAACAACGTCGCGCCGCTCGCGGGCGAGGTGCGCGATCCCCAAAAGAACCTGCCGCGCGCCTTCGTCCTCGGCATGCTCGTCGTCGGCGCGCTCTACATCTTCGTCAACCTCGCCTACTACTACGTACTCACCCCGACCGAGATCGCGAACGTCCCCGCCGCCTCTTCGGTCGCGACGCAGGTGGCGAGCCGCTTCATGGGGGCGACTGCGATCACTTTGATCGCCGCCGCCCTGATGACCTCCTCGTTCGGCGCGCTCCACACCTCGGTGCTCGCGGGCGGGCGCTACCCCTACGCGATGTCGCGCGACCGCCTCTTCTTCCAGAGCCTCGCGCGCCTCAACCCCAAGACGCACGTCCCCGTGCGCGCGCTCGCCGCGCAAGGCGTGTGGGCTTGCGTGCTGGCTCTGTCGGGCTCCTACGACGCGCTGACCGACTACGCCATCTTCGCCCTCTGGATCTTCTACGGGCTGACGACCGCCTCGGTCTTCATCTTCCGCCGCACGATGCCCGACGCCGAGCGCCCCTTCCGCACGCCCGGCTACCCCGTCATACCGATCATCTTCCTGCTCGTCACGGCGTGGCTGCTCTTCACCACCCTGCTCCCCGATCCGCGCCTCGCCCTCAGCGAGCTCCGGACGCTCTCTCACTTCCGCCTTCCCGAAGACGGCTTCCAGGGGATCAACCTCAAGCAGTTCGTCGGTCTCGGTCTGATCGCGCTCGGTCTGCCGGTCTACTGGTACTGGTCAAGACACAACCTCGCCGCGGCCGCGCCCGCGCCCGAAAGTGACTGACAATCGCGTGCCGCATCGCCGTTGACAGGCTCGCTCGCGCGGCATTAGGCTCTGCCCGTTCTCGACGGGCGGTTCCGCCTCCCGCGCGCGCCTCCGCCTCGCCTCAGCCTGTGCCGTCCTCGCACACTCACGCCAAAAGGAGATCACAGATGCGACGAACGCCCTCCCTTCTCGCGTCAACCGCCCTCGCCGCGCTCCTGCTCGCCCTCCTGCTGCTCGCCGCCGGGTGCGGGGGCGATGACACGAACGCCACCCGCAACACCAGCGTGGTCGTCTACAGGAACGCCAACACGAGCGCGAACACCAGCGCGAACACCAGCGCGAATTACAGCACGAACGCCATGGCGGACACGAACACTGCCGGCAGCAGCCCCAACGCGAACAGGCGCGGCAACCGCGACAGCAACACGCGACCCGGCAACGCCAACCGCGGCAGGCCTTCGCCCACGCCGCGCCCCGGCGCGACGCCCGACGCGGGCTCGTACACGTCGACCGTCGGCGACATCGTCAAGAGGCTGCCCGAAGGCCAGCTCGCGCTCGACGCGCCCGGCACGATGCGGCAAGGCGTCTCGCGGATCGTCACCGCGCGCGTCGCCTTCGAGGAGATCGGCGAGGGGATTAGGGAGGGGCTGCCGGAGACCGCGTCGACGGAGGCGGTCAAGGTCGGCGAGTCGATGAGGGTGACGCTGACGGCGAAGGAGCACGACGCCTTCTCGATCAAGGAGCAGAGCGAGGCGACGCAGATCGTCGTGGGCAAGCCTTTCGCCGAGTGGACCTGGGAGGTGAAGCCGCTCAAATCCGGCAAGCACAGTCTGCACCTGTCCGCCGCCGTGATCATCACCCCGCCGGGGCAGACCGAAAAGCCCTTCATTATCCCGACGAAAGACAAAGACATTGACGTGCAGGTCAACTACGGGTACGTCGCCGGCGAGTTTTTGAACAGGTACTGGGAATTGATCTTCGGCGGGGTGAGCCTGGCGGGGATCGCGTCGGTCTCGCGCAAGGTTTACGGCTGGTGGAAGGGGACAGGAGCGCGCGCGCGACCTCGCGGTCGTCGAAGTGGAGAGTCTCTGTGCCGATGATCTGGTAGGTCTCGTGCCCCTTGCCCGCGATGACGACCACGTCGCCGCTCCTCGCCTCTCGGATCGCGCGCGCGATCGCCTCGCGACGGTCGATCAACTTCAGGTAAGGCTTACCCGTCTTCTTCAAACCGACTTCGGCGTCGCGCAGGATCGCCTCGGGGTCTTCGGTGCGCGGGTTGTCGGAGGTGAGGACGACCACGTCGCTCAGAGAGGCGGCGGCTTCGCCCATCGGCGCGCGCTTCGTGCGGTCGCGGTCGCCGCCGCAGCCGAAGACCGTGATGACGCGCGCGCCCTCCGACGCCACGTCGCGCGCCGTGCGCAGGACGTTACGCAGCGCGTCGTCCGTGTGGGCGTAATCGACGACGACGGCGAAGTCGCCCGCGTGCGCGACGCGCTCGAAGCGTCCGGGCGCGCCCGCGCAGACGGCGACCGCGCGCTCGATCACGTCCAGCCCGTAGCCGAGCGAGAGCGCGCACGCGGCGGCGGCGAGCACGTTGTAGACGTGCGGCTGTCCGACGAGCGGCGAGCGCAAATGGCGAGAGCCTTCGGGCGTCAGCAGCTCGAAACGATTTCCCCCCAGCGAGAACTCAAAGCCGCGCGCCGAAACGTCTGCCCCCGCGCGTATCGCGTAGGTGACGACGCTCGCGCCCCCGCCCCCTAGTTCGCGCGCGAGCCGCGCGCCGTACTCGTCGTCCGTGTTGACGACCGACGCGGCGGGTCGCTCGCCCGTGCGGCCGTCGAAGAGGCGCAGCTTGGCGTCGAAGTAGTTCTCCATCGTGCCGTGGTAGTCGAGGTGATCC
>JAIVJC010000125.1 GCA_020200235.1 Acidobacteriota bacterium
CGCCTGAGCAGCGCGTCGTTGCCCGACTTGGAGGCGACGACCGAGCGCATCCCCGAGGTCAGCTCGAACGCGATGCCGCGCCGCCTGATCTCCTCGATGACCGCCGCCTTCTTCTCCGGGTGCTGCGGGAGTTGGTAGACGAGTTTCACGAGCTCCTGACTCTCCAGCGGCTTTTCGTTCTGCGCCTGCGCCGCGACTGGAAGAGAGAACAGCGCGACGAGCAGCGCAAAGGATTGCAGCAGATGAATGAATTTAAGGTTGCGGTGTTTCATAAAAAACTGTCAGTGGTCAGTTGTCCGTTGCCAGTTGTTCGCGCCCATGAGCTTGAACGGTTATCAGCGGCGACAACGTCCTGAGCCACGTGCGACTGACAACTGACCACGGGCAACGGACAAACCTACAAACAGAACTCTTCGATCGCGAGCGCGAGAATCTTCACGCAGCGTTCCAACTCTTCGGCGGGGACGAACTCGCCAGTGCGGTGCGCGGTGCGGATGTCCCCAGCGCCGAAGACGACCGCCTCGGCGCCCATCTCGATCATCTGCGGAGCCTCGGTGCCGAAGGCGACCGTGCCCGCCCGTCGTCCCGTCGCCGCCTCCATGAACGAGACGAGGACAGCGTCGGCGGACGTCTCGACCCCGCCGTCGAGCCTCGTCACGTCGATCTGATAATCGAAGCCGGGATCGTCGGCGCGCAGGAGTTCCGCCTCGGCTTGGATGAGCTTGACGGCGCGGGACGCTGCCTGACCGGGCACGGGTCGCCACTCCAAAGTGAAGCGGCAGGAGCCCGCGATGATGTTCTTCGCCGTGCCGCCCTCGACGCGCCCGACGTTGATCGTCGTGTAAGGCGGGTCGAAAGACTCGTGCCGCTCCGCCTCGAGCGCCCCGGCGACCCGCTCTATACGTTCGATCAAACGCGCCGCGCGGAAGATGGCGGACGCGCCCTCCGCCGGGTAGGCGCTGTGCCCCTCACGCCCTAAGACCTCGACCTCGGCGAGGCAATAGCCCTTGCCCGCGCGCACGGGCTGGAGCGACGTGGGCTCGCCCACGATGGCGCGGCGCACGCGCATCGCCGAAGACTCCGCGAGCCGCTTCGCGCCCAGACACCCGACCTCTTCGTCAGCCGTGAAGACGAGCGCGAGCGGGCGGGCGAGTTTCGTGAGATCGAAACGCCCGACCGCCGCGAGCGCGGCGGCGATGAAGGCTTTGGTGTCGCACGCGCCGCGCCCGTAGAGTTTGCCGTCGCGCCGTGTGAGCGTCAGAGCCTCAGCCCACGCCGGATCGAAGGGGACTGTGTCCGTGTGCCCGACGAGCGCCAGCTCAATCACGTCGTCGTCCTTCGTCTCACGCGGCGCGACCGCGACGAGGTTGAACTTCTTCGTACCCGCCGCGTCCCGGTAAGGGAGCAGCCGCGCGCACAGGCCGAGGCGCTCGCAGCGCGGCGCGAGGTAGTTGATCATCTCGAGGTTCGAGACCGACGAGCGCGAGTCGATGCGGACGAGGTCGGCGAGGGTTTCCTGGACGTTCATGCTTGTCGTGTCGTCGGTCTTCAGTCCCACAGCCTGCGCTGCAAGGCGGTGAAGCGCGCGACGATCTCCTCCTGCCCGCGGTGTCTGCCGCCTTCCACGACGAGCCGACCGCCGACGCACACCTCTCGCACCGCCGAGCGCGCGAGCGAGAAGACGACGGCTGGCAACAGATCATCTTCACCCGCGCCCGCAACCGAAGGGTCGTTGAGATCGACGGTGAAGAAGTCCGCGGCGAGCCCCGGCGAGAGCTCGCCCGACGGCGCGCCGATGCTCGATGCCCCGTGCCGGGTCGCACACTCGAAGAGGCGCGCGGCGAGCGAGGACATTTGAGAAGTTTGAGAAGGCTGCTGTCCGGAATTTTGCTCGGCGTCGTTCGCGCCGGCTGCTGCTTCCTCATCGTCGCCCACGCCTTCGAACGCGCCGCCCGCGTCGTCTCGTCCGCCTTGAGCCTCGGGCGCGAGGACGGCGCGGGAGAGCTTCGCGAGGCGCAGGTTGAGTTCGAGCTCGCGCGCGTCTTCGAGCAGATCGATCTGCGCGTGGCTGTCGGTGCCGAGCGCGACGCGCGCGCCCGCGTTGAAGAAGAGATCGGCGGGGACGACGCCGTCGCCGAGGTTACGCTCGGTCGTCGGGCAGGCGCAGACGTGAGAGAGCGAGCGCGCGAGCGCGGTTGCCTCGTTCGCGGTGACGTGGACGGCGTGAACTGCCGTGAAGCGGGCGTCGAGCAGCCCCTCGCGCGCGAGCAGCTCGACCGGCGCGCGACCGTGCTCGGCGCGGCACGCCTCGACCTCTGCGGGCTGCTCGGCGACGTGCATGTGGACGGGCAAT
>JAIVJC010000165.1 GCA_020200235.1 Acidobacteriota bacterium
CCTACAGCTACACCAGCAACAACCCCGTCAATCGAACCGACCCGCTCGGGTTATATGAGATTGACGTTCACTACTACCTGACGTATTTTCTGGCGATGAAGACCGGCTGCTTTAAAGACAGTGAAGCTAGCGCCATCGCCGAATTCGACCAGTATGCGGATCAAGACCCTAATACAGCTCCGGAATTAGGGTACGATATTAGCGTGGGCAATATTGGCGGCACTACTCTGGTATTACCCATGCCGGATGTGGGCGCGCAATACAAAAACGTGACATACCACGCTTTACGACCTGGGAGCTATGAAGGGCTGCGATCTCCCGAACTCTGGGAAGCTGCGTTGCAGGACGGCTCGCATAACAGTATGGCTGGCGTTGGCAGATTCCTACACGATCTCCAAGACACCTTCAGCCATGATGGTTACACCGATTCGGCTTGTGGTCATGGCTGCTTAAAGCAGCATTACCCCGACAAGACTGCGAACGATGTTTATAAAGCGATGCGAATGGCGGGGGCAACATGGAGAGCGCTGAATGACTTTGCTAGAAAAGTTAAGTGCGGTTGCGAAGGCAAATGGGATCAGAGTTGGTGGACCCAAGTTAAGAGCTTCGTTGATGCCCCAGGCGGTCATAGGCTGCGTGAAATCAACGAGAAGGAGCTAAAGCGTAAGGCAGACATTCTCGGGTTTCCGCCGAGATACACTTTTTCCTACAAATAGCTCGAAGGGAATTGAAGGTGAGACCATACGGGAAATGGAAACCCCTTCTGGCGGGGCTTATTGCGACGCCGATATGCCTTCTTGTTGCGGCCGTATCGGGAGGAGTGGGACATGGTGACTATACCCTCGCGATAATCCTCTTCCCATTTGCCGCTCTCTTCATCGTCGCCTTTGATCAACTACCTTCTGCAACCATCATTATGATTATCCTAGCGTCCCTTCAACTCCCAGCATATGGCACCTTCATAAGTCTGTATGCTGTGAAAATGAAAAGACTCGTTGCATCGGTTAGTTTACTAATTCTGCACCTGCTCGCGGTGTTCGTTGCCCTGTGGGCAGGGGAATAATCCTACCGCCCAATCTTGGCGGCTGTGCGCATTTCCACGAGGTACACCTTAAGTTTCATCACCGTCGAGATACTGGCGTGCGCTCTCATCTGGCTCGTATCACTTCTGTAGAAAAAACAATTTACCACTTCTTAGCTGTCGTCTCCGGAGCTGGTGCTTTGGTGCTTTTGTCGTTCACAAGTAAGCACCAGAATCTTTCGCACAGCCCTGACGCGTCACAATTTCTCAAAAGCGTACTGCGGGTGCTTTCAACGCTGGGGGGGACGTATGCGGTTCTGGGGGCGTGTTCGGGTGGCTATCGCCGCAGAATAAATGGCGCTGGGGGCTCTGGGTGAGCTCGCCGTTTCTAGTGCTCTTGCTCTGGGCTGCCGTATCGTTTAATCCGTTCGCGCTGTTTCTCGGCGCGCCGGTCTACGCGATGATCATTTTATTCTCGTGCGCGGGCGCTCAACTCGGCTCTAAGATTTCAATCCTCAAGTAGCCTCAAAATAACCTCTCAGTAAGCTTGCACGGCGGCGGTAGATTTTACGCCTGAAGCCTCCTGAGCGATCTTGACGCCGACGCTGGCGCCGATGCGGGTGGCGCCCGCCTCGAGCATGGCGCGGGCGTCGTCGATGCCCTTGACGCCGCCCGCGGCTTTGACGCCCATGCCGGCGCCGACGGTGCGGCGCATGAGCGCCACGTCGGCGACGGTCGCGCCGTGCTTGGCGAAGCCGGTGGAGGTCTTGACGAAATCCGCACCCGCGCGCTGGGCGGCGAGGCAGGCGCGCACCTTCTCGTCGTCGTTGAGCAGCGCCGCCTCGATGATCACTTTCACCAGCACGTCGTACTCGTGCGACGCCTCGACGACGGCGCGGATGTCCTGCTCGACGGCGCAGTCGTCGTTGCTCTTCAGGGCGCCGATGTTGATGACCATGTCCACCTCGCGCGCGCCGTCGAAGATCGCGCGCCGCGCCTCGTACGCCTTCACGTCCGCGAGCGTCGCGCCCAGCGGGAAGCCGACGACCGTGCAGACCGGCACGCTCGACCCGCGCAGGTTGCACGCCGCCGCGCGCACCCACGAAGGGTTGACGCACACGGACGCGAAGCGGTACTGCGCCGCCTCCTCGCACAGGCGCCGGATGTCTGCGTCGCTCGCCTCGGGTTTTAAGAGCGTGTGATCGACGAGGCTCGACCAGTCGCGCGCCGTCGCCGTCTCGCCCAGGACGAGCCCGATGCGCGCCGCCCCGGCGTCCACCACGCGCTGCATCCGCTCGGGGCAGCGGTTGAAGCACGTCGAGCCGCACCCGCACATACGCGCCTGCGAGTCGGCGTCGCCGTTCAGGCGCGCCACGATCACGTCCGTGATCTGCTCGACGAGGTGTTCGAGATCGCCGTTATTCGAGTAGGGCATCACTTAAGCCTCTTCCGGCTTGTTGAGAAAATCCCAAGTTTCTTCGTCGAGTAGTCCATTTGAATTGTGGCGAACATACTCAGCAACGATGAAGGAACTTTGTGGAAACTCTTCTGCAATCAATTCTGTAAGAGACTCGGCATTGTCGTCGGAAACAACAAAAACAGTATTAGGGAATTCGTTGCGCCAGTTCAATACTTCATCTTGGGTGTCCAAGAATTTAATCAGCTCATCGTCCGAAACCTCTTGCTGATAGAATGAAATTATGTACGCCTTCATTCCTATTCACCCTCTCCCTGCTCAGCGAGCTTTAGGATTCATTCGCAACTGTGATTTTCCTGAACCGAAAGTAATGTGTGGGTTATTTCTACGTTTATTGCTCAGTCTCTCGAACCGAGCCTGACTCTTAGACCTAAGCTCCCTAGTGCAGGCCGCTGACTTTCTTCCTTTTTGTGCTGGTATCGGATCGCCGAACTCTTCCGCAGTCGCGAGCCAAAGCTGGATCGCCTCGTTCGCGTTGGCGAGGGCGGCGACCTGACTGTCCCCATGGGTCACGCAGCCGGGAAGCTCGGGCACTTCAGCGACGAACACTTGATCCTCGTTGCTCCAGTAAATAATGACCTCGTACTTGTGCGTCATGCTTCGCCTCCCAATTTATATTTCAAAATCACGGCGCGTACTTGCCTGACTTGATACGGTTTGGCTTTGCCACTTTCACGTTGAAGGTTGATCTTCTCTTCAACGTTGCTTTTCCTAAAGACGTGATGGCTGCCCCGCGTGCGTTCCTCGAAGCCGAAACGACGGAGTAGCTGACATAAATCTTCAAAAGGGATATTGGCGTCCGAAGAGCCCCGCAAGATTTGCGACAACAGCTTTTCGAACTTACCCATTAAAGTTTACACCCCGCAGCGAGGATCGTTACAACTCAACACCTGTACTGCCGCTCCACGGCCTCGATCTTCGCGACGCGCTTCTTGTGTCGTTCCTCGCTGATCTCGGTCAAGAGCCACGCGCGGACGATCTCGCGCATCTCGGCGGAGGTGATCGTGCCGCTCCCCAGGGTGAGGACGTTGGCGTCGTTGTGCTCGCGCGAATTCACCGCGACTTTGACGGAGTAGCAGGCGGCGGCTCTCACGCCCGGCACCTTGTTGGCGGTCATCGCGGAGCCTATCCCTGCGCCGTCGATGACGATGCCGAGGTCCGCCTCGCCCTCGGAGACGGCGCGCGCCACCGCGTGCGCGAAGTCTGGGTAGTCAACGGCGTCGGTCGAGTTTGTGCCGAAGTCGAGGGCGTGATGACCGAGCTCGGCGAGGAGGGTTTTCAGCTCCTCCTTCATCTTGTAGCCGCCGTGATCCGCGCCGACGGCGACGCGCTTGTGCGCGCGCGAGCCGCGGCGCGAGGCGCGGCGGACGATCTCAATGCGGCGCTCGCTGACGATGTCGGCGGCGAGCGGCGTCAGCCGCGCGTCCTCGCCGATGCGCAGGCGCGAGCCCTCTTCGAGACCGCGCACGTCCGTCTCGGTGATGACCGTCTTGGACGATTCGTCGCGCGTGAAGGGCTGCTCGTCGGTCGCGCCCGGCGGCGCGATGTTGACGGTGCGAGCGCGCTCCGGCGTGCGGACGTTGATCTCGGAGGTCTGCGCGGCGGGTGCCGGCGGGGCGGGCGCCGTCTGCGCGGTCGCGCCTTCGTTCGCGCCCTCCGGCAGCGCGTTCGCGAGCACCTCGCGGACGAGCGCGCGGACGCGGTCGCGTGTGGGTCGTTCGTCGGGCATAAGAGAGCTGTTAGCGATTAGCTGTTAGCGATTAGCTGTTAGCTGTTAGCTGTTAGCTGTTAGCAGAAGATAGCAGAAAGTCTCATCTGTTATGAACATTCAACGCTTGTGATTACCATTCAACGCTCGGCGCGGCGAGCGTGCTGGCTGATTGCTAACAGCTAATGGCTAATCGCTAACAGCTATTGTAGTATGTCGCACCGGGAGTCGCGCGCGCAAACGGATCGAACGATCCGTCCGGGTCAATCGTCGCGGCGGCGCGATCGATCGGTGAAAACACCGACTTAAATTCAGGAGAACCGCCAAGTGTCAGCCTCTACCGCACAGAGCCCTTCCGAGTTTTCCAACCCGAACCTGGAGCCGCTGCTCACGGGCGAGCAGATTCAGACGCGCATCGCCGAGATGGGAGCCGAGATCGCGCGCGACTGCGCGGGGCGCAACCCGCTCTTGATCGGCGTGCTCAAGGGCGCGTTCGTCTTCCTGAGCGATCTCGTGCGCGCCATCGACGCGCGGGTGTCGACGGAGTTCATCGCGATCTCGAGTTACGGCGGGGGCACGCGCTCTTCGGGCGAGGTGCGGATCGTGAAGGACCTGGACGTGCCGATCGAGGGGCGCGAGATCATCGTCGTCGAAGACATCGTGGACACGGGGCTCACGCTCAGCTACCTGCTCGCCAACCTCGAATCGCGCGGCGCGACCAGCGTCAAGCTCGCCGCGCTCCTCAACAAGCAGGAGCGGCGACTGCGCGAGGTGAAGATCGACTACCTCGGCTTCGACATCCCGGACGCCTTCGTCGTCGGCTACGGGCTCGACTTCGCAGAGCGCTACCGCAACCTCCCCTACATCGCCGTCCTCAAAGACCCTTCGCAGGATTAGCGCGCGACGCCGTCCGTTTTTTACATCACCCATAACCCCGCGCCCCAGCCCCGCGTACTAGTGTCCGCACGCGGGCGTTAAATCATTCGCGCCCGGACTCCCGCCCGTCACGGAGCATCGCCATGAAGTCGAGCTTGAGATTCCTCGCCGCCGCTCTCTGCGCGTCCGCCGCGTAGGCTAGGAGGGGTGTCTCTTTACTTAATCGTTCCCGACGACGGCGCTGCGGCGTTCGAGCAGCACCACGTCGCGCCACGCCCCTTTCAGCTTCCCCAGCCGCTCGCGCCTGCCGACGACGCGGAAGCCGCAAGCCGCGTGCAGACGGACGCTCGCCTCGTTCTCCGCGAGGACGCCCGCCTGAAGCGTCCACAGATCGTTTCGCTCCGACTCTTCGACGAGCGCCGCGAGCAGCGCGCGCCCGACGCCGCGCCCGCGAAACTTTCCGGCGACGTAGACGCTCACCTCCGCGACCCCGCCGTGGACGCGGCGCGAAGAGACGGGCGAGAGCGCAGCCCACCCCGCGATCTCTCCGCCGGCGCGGGCGACGAGCCGGCACTCCCGCAGGTGCGCCGCGTCCCACGCCTCGAACGTCGGCGCTTCGGTCTCGAACGTGGCGTCGCCCGTCGCGATCCCTTCGAGGTAGATGGCGCGCACCATCACCCAGTCGTCGTCGCGCATATCTTCGACGCTGACTTCCATTAATTCTTAGGATGGGTGAGCTGGTTAGCCGTCACGCGGCGTCAACACTGATGAAGTGTGATCCTCATGGTTCGGCGAAAAGTGCAACCGGGACGGGACGCTCGACGGCGAAACTTGCGCGGTGTGATTTGATGCGCTCAAGTTCGTGCAGAGTTTCGGCGGTGAGGTAGCTCGCGCCGCAATGAGGGCATGAGATGATGGGGACGTTCTCTATGACGAGCAGGGTAGCTCCCTTGCCGTAGCTTCTCGTCACGTAGCGGACGCGGGCGCCACCCGCGCCGCAAACGTCGCAAGCCGGGGCGTCAGTGTGTACTTCCTTATTCGACATACACGGTGATGATAATCAACTTGCCGGTCGGACTCAACCTCGCTACAGCCACAACGTCAGCACCCTCGATAGACTTGCCGCTAATCAAATATTTCCACTCGCCGGTTTCTGCGTCCCTCTGCCGTTCGGTGATCTGACCCGTCAGGAATGTCTGCTCGACATCAAAGATGGATAAATCATCGCCGTCCATCTCTTCTTCAGCGTGTAGCGTCATCACGTACTGAAGCGCGCGGACTTTCTCGCGCATTTGATTTAGGGCTCGTTCAAACATGATCAGCCGCGACCCGAACGCGCCGCACTATTTTGCCGCCCCTCATCCGATCTCGCGCAAAAAGCTCTCGCCGGCACCGAGTCGCAACCCGAAGTTTTCGGCGACGGTCTGACCGATGTCGGCGAGAGAGGCGCGCGTGCCGAGGTCTATCCCAGCGCGTGCGCGCGCGCCGTGGGCGATGAGGGGGACGTACTCGCGCGTGTGGTCGGTGCCGCGGTAGGTCGGGTCGTTGCCGTGGTCGGCGGTGATGATGAGAAGGTCTGTGTCGCGCATCGCGGAGGCGATTTCGGGGAGGCGGGAGTCGAAGTGTTCGAGCGCGCGGGCGTAGCCCTCGGGGTCGCGGCGGTGGCCGTAGAGCATGTCGAAGTCGACGAGGTTCGAGAAGATGAGACCGCGCGTGTCGCCTCTGAGGGCGTTGATCGTCTGATCGATGGACTGATCGTTGTTCTTGCCCGGCAGGTCCTCGGTGACGCCCGCCGAGTCGTAGATCGAGGCGATCTTGCCGACGGCGACGACGGCGAGCCCCGCGCCGGAGATCGTCTCTAACAGGTTCTCGCGCGGCGGCGGGACGGCGTAGTCGTGTCGGTTCTCGGTTCGATAGAACGCGCCCGGCGCGCCCAGGAAGGGGCGCGCGATGACGCGACCGACTTCGTGCCGCCCGCGCAGGATTCTGCGCGCCGTCTCGCAAATCTCGTAGAGGCGCGGGAGGGGAATGGTCTCTTCGTGCGCGGCGATCTGGAAGACCGAGTCGGCGGAGGTGTAGACGATGGGCTTGCCCGTGCGGACGTGCTCGGCGCCGAGCTCCTTGATGATCTCCGTGCCCGACGCCGCGTAGTTGCCGAGTATGCCGGGGAGGTTCGCCTGTTTGACGAACTCGTCGATGATCTCCGAGGGGAAGCCTTCGGGGTAGGTGGGGAAGGCTTTTTCGAGGATGATGCCAGCCATCTCCCAGTGACCCGTCGTCGTGTCCTTGCCGTTCGAGCGCAGGGCGCAGCGGCCGTACGCGGCGCGCGGACTCACAGCGGGCGGAATATTTTCGAGCGGGCGCGCGTTGCCCAAGCCCCACGCTTGGAGGTTCGGCAACCTCACCACGCGCGTCTCGCAGATGTGACCGAGCGTGTCCGAGCCAGCGTCGCCCCACGCGGCGGCGTCCGGCATCTCTCCCATCCCGACGCTGTCGAGGACGATCAAGCAGATGCGGTCGAATGTCTTCGCGTTCTCAGAGCTCATTCCTCGCCTTTCGGATCACGAGCAGTCTTCCCGGAGATGCGTCGCTCGAACTTGAGCATCTCATTCTCCAGGCGCAGCGCCATTTTCTCGCGCTCGTGCGCCTCGTCGTCTCTCGCGCGGCGCACCTCGTAGGCGAGACGTTCGACCACCGAAGCCAACTCCTGCAACTCCTGGCGTAGTTCCTTGATCTCGCCGCGGTTCCGCTCGGTCTGTTGCGTGAGGAGAAGCAGTTGTTTCAACGCTTCGTAGATTTGCTTCCACATCGCGTCAAGCCGCCTTCAGCTTCGACAGGGTGGCGCGCGTCTGTGCCTTCAGCCGGTCGATCTCCCGCTGGTCGCTCTCCATCTTCTCGTTGGCGCGTTTCATCTCGGCGACGAGCGCCTCGACCGCCGCCTCGATGTCGGCAGCCTCGCCCTCGGTCGGCTCCAGAGTAATATCCTTACTCATGCGTATAAACCTCCGTCCCTGAGTTTATCACTATTCGTCCCGGCGACTTCATGCCACTTAATTCCGACAACCGATTTCCAATCGTATGGTTCAACCCTTCGGAGCCTGGTAGCCCTCGCGCGCGGTGACCTGCGCGCCGGGGACGCCGCGCACCTCGACGCGAATCTGGCGGAAACTTCCGTCGCGCGCCTTGTTCGTCGAGTAGTAGCCGAGGCTGTAGAGCTTGCCGATCTCTTCGGCGACCTCGGCGAAGGCGCGGCGCGCGGCGCGCAGGTCGATGGCGTCGAAGGTCTTGCCGCCGGAGTCTTTGGCGAGCTGCTGCATCTCGGAGCGCGCGAGCTGGTAGAGGCGGCGGCTGATGTCCATGCGCTCGAACTGCCCCATCCGGCAGAAGTTCGCGTAGTCGGCGGCGTCGGCTCTAGAAGCGAAGATGCGCCGGTAGCGTTGCAGCTGCACCTTGGAGAGACTAAGCCTGCCGTCGTCCTGGCAGTCGCGCAGCAGCCTTTCTTCGACGAAGTCCTCGGTGTTGACCTGGATGAAGTAGCTGATGATGCCCGACCCTCTGAGGCGCGCGCGCGACTCTTCGAACTCCGCCTCGCTCGTCGAGTCCACGCCGTCCGTCATGGCGACGAGCGCGCGGCGACCACGCACCTCCTCGCGCGGCGGCTCGCGGAAGACCTCGAGCGCGACCCGCTCGAGCGCGTCGTAGAAGGGCGTGCCCTTGCTCGTGCCGACGCGGCCGAGCGCCTCGCGCAGCCGGTCGCGGTCGTCCGTCAGCGGCGTCTTCACCTCGACGGCGGCGAGCGTGCCCGCCTCGTCCGTCTTCGTGTTGAAGGCGACGATGGCGACGCGGTCGCCGGGGCGGAGCTGTTCGATGAAGAGGTTGGCGGCGCGGCGGATCAAGCCGATGTCCTCGCGGGCCGCCCGTCCTCGAAGACCGTGAAGTTCTCGGCTCTCAGGTTCGCGACGGGTCGCCCCGCGCGGTCGCGCACGACGACGGGCACGGGCACGAGCTGCGTGTCCACCCTCAGCACCTCGTCGTCGCCGACCTCGACGGGCGCGCTCTTCCCAGCGTCAGCCTTCGCGTCCGGCGTCTGCTGCGCGCTCTTCTGCGCGCTCTTCTGATCGCCCACGCGGCGCGGTCGCTGCCGCGGCTGCTCCTGAACGGCGTGCGCGGCTTGAGTCTGAGCGTAAACGAGCCGGGCGAAACTCCCGGCGGCGGGGATCGCGAGCAGCGTGAAGAACAGGAGCCACACGGCGTCAGATTTTTTCCGAAGTTGCTTCGACATAATGCCCAGCGCTTTCAGGCGAGTTGTGTTACTAATGATAGCCGCAAAGTTTGACGACCGGAAGGAGCGGACGCGATGCCCGTCATCGGCAGACTCGATTCTCAGGTGAACGACGTGCTGATCGAGCCCGTCGGCGAGCAGCGTCGGCGCGGCGGACGCGACCCGCACGACGCGGCTGACCGCGCGCGACCCGCGGCGGCGGGCGACGCTGCGCGCAGCGTCGCCGAAGGCGCGGACGGAGAGGCGCGCGACGGCTCGCGCCCTGACAAAGGGCGCGACGAACAGCTCCCCGTCTGGCTGTTGTAAAGTCTCGCGAACCTCAGCCCGCGGCTCATGACTCTCAGCAACGTCCTCTTCGATCTCGACGGCACGCTCACGGAGCCCGCCCGCGGCATCACCAACTGCTACCGCTACGCGCTTCGCTCGCTCGGTCGCCCCGCTCCCCCGCAGAGCGACCTCCTCAAGTTCATCGGTCCGCCCATGCGCCAGAACTTCGCGGCGATCCTCGCGACGGACGACGCGGAGCTCATCGAGCGCGCCGTCGCGCTCTACCGCGAGGAGTTCGCTCTCACGGGGCTCTACGAGAACGAGGTGTACGCGGGCGTGCGCGAGATGCTCGCGGAGCTGCGAGCCGCGAACCTGCGCCTCTTCGTCGCCACGTCCAAGCTGACGCAGTACTCCGTGCGCGTCCTCGAACACTTCGACCTCGCGGAGTTTTTCGTCTCGGTTCACGGCGCGGCGCGCGACGGCAGCCTCGACGACAAGGCGCTGCTCGTCGCGCGGCTCCTCGGCGAAGAAGGGCTCGACCCCGCCGAGTCCGTGATGGTCGGCGACCGCGAGCACGACGTCATCGCCGCGCGCCGAAACGGCGTGCGATGCGTCGGCGTCGCCTACGGCTACGGCTCGCGCGCGGAACTCACGGCGGCGGGAGCTGACTTCATCTGCGATACGCCCGCGGAAGTCGCCGCCCTGCTGACGGGTCAAAAAACGCGCTGATTTTAGGCGTCGAGGCTGCTTGACACCCGCGCGCACATTCTCTTAGGATGGTCACGCTTCGTTAGCAGTTTCCGAGGCAAACAGTTCTTTGAAGCGGGCGCGTGTCGGTAGGAGTTTTGAGCCGCGGGGACGCATCGAGTTCCCTGCGCCAGCAGGCACGTACTGTCAATGGTAGACGACCGCCCTTACAAGGCGGGGGTTGTGGGTTCGAGTCCCACCGTGCCTACCAAAAAAGCCCGCACGGGTGGCGGAAAGTTTTGCGGAGTCGTAGTTCAGTTGGTTAGAACGCCGGCCTGTCACGTCGGAGGTCGCGGGTTCGAGTCCCGTCGGCTCCGCCACTTCTTGAAGAGCGGCTGTCTCTCAGACGAAAGACAGCCGCTCTCTCTTTTTTACCCCGTCCGCTTTGGTGTGATAATCACGCCATGCTCCCCGTCACAGAAGCAATCCGCATCGTCGAAGAGCAGACGCAGAGGCTCGACGCGGAGTCGGTCGCGCTGCGCGAGGCGCGCGGGCGCGTGCTCGCGGAAGATGTGATCGCCGACACTGACTTGCCGCCGTTCGACCGTGCGTTGATGGACGGCTACGCCGTGCGCGCCGAAGATACGGAGGGTGCGCCCGCGACTTTGAGACTCGTCGGCGAGGCGGCGGCGGGGCGGAGCTGGCGCGGGGAGTTGAAGGCGGGCGAGGCTGTCAGGATCATGACGGGCGCGCCTGTGCCTGCGGGCGCGGACAGCGTGCAGCAGGTCGAGTTGACGCGCGAGACGCAAGCGGGCGCGACTGTCGAGATCGACAAGGCGACCGCGCCGGGTCAGTTCGTCACGCGCCGCGCGACCGAGATCAAAAAAGGCGAGACGGTGTTGCGCGCGGGCGAGCGCGTCAGCCCGGCGATGCTGGCGGCGCTCGCGAGCTTCGGCTACGCGCGCGCGAGGGTGGGCGCGAGACCGCGCGTCGCCGTGCTCGCGACGGGCTCGGAGCTGGTGCGCGTCGAAGACGAGCCCGGCGACGCGCAGCTGCGCGACTCGAACACCTACTCTCTGCTCGGTTACGCCGAAGCCGCGGGCGCGACGGTCGAGCCGATGCCCTTCGCCGCGGACGACGAAGGGCTCCTGCGGCGCCTCATCCGTGATGCCGCCGAACGCTCCGACGCGCTCGTGCTCTCGGGCGGCGTCTCGATGGGCGTCTACGATTTCACGAAGTCGGCGCTCCACGCGCTCGGCGCGGAGATCTTCTTCGACCGCGTGAGCCTCCGACCGGGCAAGCCCACCGTCTTCGCGCGACTCGCTAACGCGCGCCGCACGCTCGTCTTCGGTCTGCCCGGCAACCCCGTCTCGGTCAGCGTCACCTTCAACCTCTTCGCGCGCACCGCCCTGCTCGCGATGCAGGGCGCTACCGGGACGCGACTCGCGGAGCACCACGCCGTGCTCGCGCGCGACGCGAAAGGCTCGATGGAGCGCGCGAGCTACCTCCCCGCGACGCTCCGCTCGGACGAGCGGGGTCGCATCATCGCGGAGCCGCTGAAGTGGGGTGGCTCTTCGGACTTCGTCGCGTTCACGCGCGCGGGCGCGCTCATCGTCGTTCCCGAAGGCACGCGCACGATCGCGGCGGGCTCGGTCGTGAGCGTCCTGCGCCTGCCCGACTGAGCTCGGTGCGACGCAAGACAGGTCGGAACCGCCTGCCGCAAGCGGGCGGGGTATTCAATTGCGGAATGCGGATTTCGGATTTCGGATTAGAAGGAGAGAGCTTAGATGCTTTTCAATCCGCAATCCGCAATCCGCATTCTAACAATCGGCAGACCCGCCCGCTTGCGGCAGGCGGTTCCGACAAAGAAAGGGCGCGTCTCACTTGCAACGTGAGCCGCGCCCTTTCGGCGGTCGTGACGGTCGAAGTGCCGCCCTTCTCGTCGGTCAGCACGAGGCTGTTGCCGCTCATGCGCGCCATGAGCTTGCCGCCGCTGACGGTCGTGAAGGTCGCCGTGCCCTTGCCCTTCCTGATCATCCGCGCGATCTTCTTCGAGTCGTACTTACCGGCGACGACGTGGTAGGTCAGAATCTTGGCGAGCGTCGCCTTGTTCTCGGGCATGACGAGCGTGCCGACCGTGCCCGCGGGGAGCTTGTCGAAGGCGTCGTTGGTCGGCGCGAAGACCGTGAAGGGTCCCTTGCCGGAGAGCGTGCCGACGAGCCCGGCGGCTTTGACGGCGGCGACGAGCGTCGTGTGGATGGGCGAGTTGAGCGCGTTCTCCACGATCGTCTTCGAGCGGTACATCGCCGCGCCGCCGACCATCGGGTTATTGCTCTTCATCCCGCCGTCCATCATCTGCGCCGAGGCGGGCGAGCCGACGACGGCGAACGACGCCAGCGCCGCGAACATTACTGCGAAAATTTTCTTCATCATCATCTGTCCTTCTCCTGAGTTTGAATCGTGCCACGAGCTTCTTCCGTTGCGAACGCCGTCCTCCGCCTGCCCGCCCTGACTACAGCCGTCACGCGCGTGACCGCCGCCGGGCGGGCTCACCAGCGAATCAATGTGCGTTCGACTCATCTACGCGCGCCCGCGCCCGAACGGATTTACCCGCGTGCGCCCACGGGCTCTTGCTAAAGTTTCGTTTTTTGATGTTTAGTTTGTGCGCGGCACACTTCGGAGGACGGCGCGAAGTCCGGGCGCGAAGCAGCGCCGCGTGAAGAGACCTCGCCGCGCACGCGAACGTAAAGAGATGACGAAGAAAAAATTACCGCGCGCCGCCGCGCCTAAAAAACTTCCGACCGCGCCGGCGAAGCGGCTCTCGCACGTGGACGCGGGCGGGCGCGTGGCGATGGTGGACACGAGCGCGAAGCAGGAGACCGTGCGCCGCGCGGTCGCTTCGGGTCGCGTCCTGATGTCGCGCGAGACCGTCGCATCCGTGCGCGCGCACCGCACGCCGAAGGGCGACCCTCTGGAGACGGCGCGCATCGCGGGCGTCATGGCTGCCAAGCGCACAGCCGATCTCGTCCCGCTCTGCCACCCGCTCGCGCTCACGCACGTGGACGTGCGCGCCGCGCTCGAAGACTGGGGCGTGCGGCTCGAAGCGGAGGTCGCGACGCGCGCGCAGACGGGCGTCGAGATGGAGGCGCTGACCGCCGTCGCGGTCGCCGCGCTCACCGTCTACGACATGTGCAAGGCGCTGGACAAGTCGATGACGATCACGGACGTGCGGCTCGAAGTGAAGACGGGCGGCAAGTCGGGCGACTATAAAAGGGATGAAGGATGAGGGATGAGGGATGAGGGATGAGGGATGAAGGGGTCGGTGAGACGGGACGCGGGGCGTTTGGTGTTACGCCATGAACTTCTGTTTGGTTTTACGCCATGAACTTCTTTAGGCGTCATCCTTTCACGGCGGCACTCCTGATCGCGCTCGCGGGGGTGCTCTTCGGCACGCTGCTCGGCGGCGCGCTCGGATACTATCAGGTCCAGAAGATTGCCGAAGGGGTGAGGCGTCGTAACCCTCAAGACCCTCTCGACGGTCTCCCGATAATTTTCTACGGGACAGTCCTCGTCGGATTGGTCGGGGGGTGGCTCTGGGCTTAGTCGGCGCGGTCGTCTTTTACCTGGCGGACAGAGATCGGAAGCGGGTTCGCTAATAAAAGCGCACCCCGCCGGAACCCCCGCGAGCACGCCGGCGTTTATGGCATTGTCCGGCTGTTCCACTTTCGCGCCGCGCGGCGTAGAATGTGCGAACCGCCCGGCGAGAAGTTTTCCGAACGAGCGGAGAGAACCGTGATGAAAATTCAGATCGCCAGAGACGCGCGCCCGCAGGCGACCGCGCTCCTCGTCGCCGCCGCGCTCTCCATCGCGCTGTGGTTCGTGCCCTTCGCGAGCGTGCTGACCTACCCGTTCAAGCTCTTCGTCACCTTCATCCACGAGGGCGGGCACGCGCTCGCCGCCGTGCTGACGGGCAACTCCGTCCGGAGCCTGAGCGTCGCGATCGACGGGAGCGGGCTCACCGAAACTCTGTCGGCGCCGGGCGGCTTCTACTCGCAGCTGTTCATCTCCAGCGCGGGCTACCTCGGCGCGATCAGCTTCGGCGCGCTCCTGCTCTGGCTCGTGCGCCACCGCGTGAAGGCGCGCGTCGTGCTCGCGGGCAGCGCGCTCCTCGTCGCGGGGCTCACGCTCGTCTTCGGCTTCATCGTGCCGCTCACCGACTTTTCTTTGCAGCCCTTCACGGTTTTGGCGGGCTTCGGCATCTCGCTCGCGCTGCTCGCGTCGGCGCGCTACCTGCCCCTGCGCGCGGCGAACTTCCTCGTCGGCTTCCTCGCCGTCCAGTGCGTCCTGAACGCCGTCTTCGACCTGAAGAACCTGCTCTACCTCTCGGTCGCGACGGACGCGGCGACCGACGCGGCGAACATGGCTGGGCTCTTCCGCTGGTACCCGTTCGCCTCCTCGATCTTCTGGGCGCTCGCGTGGGCCGGGATCGGCTTCCTGATCGTCTCGCTCGCGCTGCGCGCCTACGCGGTCGCGCGCTCCCGACCGTCGCAGCCCGATCTGCCGTTCGAAGACCCGCTGGACGTGTAACGATCCCGTGAGCACACACTTCGAGAGGCCGCCCGACGCGGCGGAAGCACCCGCGCTTCCCGCGCCCGGCGACCTCTCGTCGTCTCCGGCGTTCGACCAGACAGCCGCGCCGCTGACGCTCGCACAGCTCCCGCGCGGCTCGCGCCTCGTCCTGCGCTGCCGCAGGGACTGGCGCGCGGCTGCCGTCTCCGCCGTCACGCCAGACTGCGTCGTGCTCACCGTCGCCTCGCCCTCGGGTCACACCTACCGCGTGCGCCGCCCGCACGATTCACTTCTCGCTTTCGACGGCTCGATCCCCGTCCTCTCCGACCGCGACTCTTCCGGCTGGCGTGTCGCGCTCGCCCGCTACGACGCGCGGTGGTAGAAGAGCTGTTAGCTGTTAGCTGTTAGCTGTTAGCTGTTAGCTGTTAGCTGTTAGCTGTTAGCAAGGCGGTTGGGGTGAGTAAAAGCTCAAAGGCGGGCGGCGTCGCAATAGTGAATGCCACCCGCCTTAAGTTTTAGCTAACAGCTAATAGCTAACAGCTAACAGCTCCCCCCTCTCAGTCGCCCAGCAGCCCCTTCTTGAAGAGCGGCTGACCGGCGAGCGAGGTGTAGAAGCCGTAGCCGGCGAGGGCGACGGCGACGATGGCGGCGAAGAGCGTCGGCGCGGCGTACCACGCCGACAGGTCGGACGTGAAGGGGTAGGACGTGCAGAGGTAGTCGAAGAAGAGCGCGGCGATGGTGGCGAGCAGCCCGAAGCGGAGCGCGACGAAGATGACGAGCGCGGCGAGCGCGGCGTCGAAGACGAGCCCCGTGGCGAGCGTGTGCCCCTGCGTGAGCCCGTTGGCGGTGAGCAGGAGGAAGAAGACGGCGGCGGCCAGCCACTCCCGGCGCAGGACGATGTTCAGCAGCAGGAAGAGGAACAGGAAGCCGAGCCCGACGAAGATCGTCTGCGTGAGGTGGATGTAGAAGAAGTAGCCGAGCACCTCGCGCAAGCCCAGCAGCGTTTCGAGCTGCGGCGTGAGCGGCGCAGCCGGGGCCAGCCCGACCCACCTCGGCGCGAGCAGCCGCGCGAACGAGAGCAGCCCCATCGCCGTCCCGAAGGCCGCGCCGACGAGCACGTCGCGGCCCACCAGCGGGTCGCGCCACTCGCCGACGAGGAGTCGGCTCCAAGAGATGATCCGCTGCGGCGTGCGCCGCCGCACGAACGGCTCCAACGAGACGTAGAAGAGCCAGACCAGCGCCGTGATGAAGAGCGCGAACTCGGTGCCCTTGATGAACAGGCCGAACTCCCCGTCGGCCGACATGGCGTGGTCGGCGCGCAGGAGCCACGACACCATGAAGGACGCGAAGACGAAGACGCCGAGCCGGAAAGCACCCCTGCGATCCCCACGCCCGACGAGCAGGTTGTGGCGCGCAAGCAGCACGCCCGCGATGATCACGCTCATCAGCAGGATCAGGAAGATCGCCTGCACGATCTTGCCCCCGCCGTCCGCCTGCGGCGGCTGCATGCGCGTGGGCTTGGCCCACGGCCCCAACACCTCGAAGTAGACGGGGCGGCCGCGGAAAGATGCCGCCTCGACGCGGACGGGCGTCGCCGCCTGCCCCGCGAAGCCCCCCTCCCACGCCGCGCGGCTGTCGCTGTTGAAGAAGGGCACCCACTTCGGCGTCGCCGGTTTGAAGCTCGCGAAGTCGAGTCCGGCCTCGGCGAAGGCGACCGACCAGTCGGGCGGTTGCGTCGGAGTTTGCGACTCGTCGATCTGCGGCGGCACGGCGTAGAACCTGAGCAGCCGCCCCGCTGGATCGACGCTGACGCCGGCCATGCCGGAGACGAGCGGCGGCGGATCGCCGGCCGTCGCGCGCAGGCTGTCGGCGTCCCACGGGTCGAGCCGGCGCGGGCTCTGCCGATACCAGAAATAGAGCGGCGACCAAGGCCCCTGTACCAACTTGTCCCAGCGCGCGGGCGAGCGATCCTGCGCCTCGACGTACTGCAAGTAGTCGCCGGCTCGACCGAACCCGTAGGCCCTGTCGGCGGGCTGCTCCGTGTAGCCTAGTTTCCTGATGACCTCCGCCGCGCGCACGCCCAGCGCCTCTGGCGGCTTCTCCAGCGCCGCGTGCCGGTGCAGCATCACCTTCCCGGAGAGCAGCACGGCGAGGGCGAGCCCGACGAGGACGGCCGCCGCAAGTGCCGCCGCCACCCACGGCCGCAGCGCACCCTCCTTCGCCGCCGCCGCGACCATCTCCGGCGAGGGCGTCTCGCCCATCGCCAGCGCCGCCGCGAGCGGGTCGCCGCCCGGCAGCGCCGCCGCCACCTGTAGCGCCGACGGCGGCCGCCGCTCCGGGTCGCGTTCGAGGCAGCGCAAGATCACGCGCTCGACGACCGGGTCGAGGTCTTTGACGAGACTCGAAGGCGAGGCCGGGGCGGCGTCGCTCTGCCGCAGGCGGATCAGTTCGGGGAGCGTCGCCGCCTCGAAAGCGCGCTTGCCCGTGAACAACTCGTAGAGGACGACGCCGAGCGAGTAGATGTCGCTGCGCGGCGTCAGCTCCGCGCCCGACAACTGTTCGGGCGACATGTAGGCGGGCGTGCCGGAATAGGCGTCGTTGCCGCGAATCTCCTCTGCGAGGGCGGCGAGGCCGAAGTCCGTGATGAGCGCGTTGCCCGCGTCGTCGATCATGACGTTGGCCGGTTTGAGGTCGCGGTGGAGGATGCCGGTCTTGTGCGCGGCGGCGAGCCCGGCGCAGACCTGCCGCGCGATCTCCGCGGCCTTGTCCGCGGGGAGGCGGCCGAAGCGGCGCAGCGTCGAGGCCAGTTCCTCGCCGCGTATGTACTCCATCGAGAGGAAGTGCTGCCCTTCCGTCTCGCCCACGTCGTAGACGCGGCAGACGTTCGGGTGCGAGATTTGCCGCGCGACCCTCACCTCGCGGTAGAGCCGCCCGAGCGCCTCCTCGTCCTGCGACAGGGACGCGGGCAGGAACTTGAGCGCGACGGGCTGCCCCAGCTTGAGATCGTCGGCGCGGTAGACCTCGCCCATCCCGCCGCGCCCCAGCAGAGAGATGATCCGGTAGCGTTCGGCGAGCGCCACGCCGGGGACGAAGCGCGCGTCGTCAATCGAGCGGGTCGAGGTGGAGGTGTGGATCGAGTCGGTGTGGCGCGCGCGCGCTTCCGGGCGCGTGCCCGTGCGCGTCGCGGGCGGCGGCTCGTCCGGCAGCAGCCGCGTCGCCGAGACCGAGTCGTCGATCGGCGCGCCGCAGGAGGGGCACGAGAGGCTCTCGGCGGGGACGCCCTTCGAGCAGGCGGGGCACGTCGTCATAGGCGGCGGATTGTAGCACCGCCCCGAACGGCGAAGATTAAAAATCTCCCCCGCCGTGCGGGCCGCGGCCGGCGGCGGGCGGGCGCGCGGGCTTCGCACCTGCCGCGGTGAAGAGTCCGCC
>JAIVJC010000166.1:0-15951 GCA_020200235.1 Acidobacteriota bacterium
TCGTCACACTGCTCGACACCTCGCGCCTCTTCGAAGCCGCCATGCAGGGAACGGATCGCCGCCGCAAGAGATCGTAAGCCCCGCCCCTCACCCGCCGCCCGTGCCCGCACTCGCGCGCGGGTGTTAAGATAACGTCAAAGCGAATTCTTACACGGAGTCGGCGGCGGCGCTTTGCGCGCCCGCCGCATTACACATCATGGACTCGGCAGACTCGGCGGGCACGCGGCAAACGACGGACGATGTCGCCGGGGTGCGCGTCCGCGCGGCGCGCGCTGCGGACGGCGCGTTCATCCTCCCGCTCGTCCCGCGCCTCGCGGAGTTCGGTCCGCCGCCCTGGCGCGACGAGGCGGTGATGACGGCGGCGGAGAGCGGCGTGATCGCGGAAGCCCTCCGCGCTCCCGCGTCGGACGAGGCGATCTTCGTCGCGGAAGACGACGACGCGCAGCCGCTCGGCTTCATCCACCTCGTGACTGCCACAGACTATTTCACGCGCGCGCCGCACGGTCACGTCTCCGCGCTCGTCGTCGCGCCCGCGGGCGAGGGGCGCGGCGTCGGGCGGGCTCTGATGGGCGCTGGCGAGGAGTGGGCGCGCGCCCGCGGCTACCCGTTGCTCACGCTCAACGTCTTCGCGCGAAACTCGAACGCCATAAAATTCTACGGGCGGCTCGGCTACGGCGCGGACACTTTGAAGTACGCCAAAGAACTATGAAGAGCTGTTAGCTGTTAGCTGTTAGCTATTAGCCAGCAGCTAATCGCCAACGGCTAATCGCTAGCAGCTAACGGATAATCGCTAACAGCTAATCGCTAACAGCTAATCGCTAACAGCTATTCCATGAACGAACAAGCATTCGGGGTGCTCGAATACGACGGTCTGCGCGCGCTCGTCAGGCGCGGGGCGCAGACTCCGATGGGGCGCGCGCGTGCGGACGCGCTCGCGCCGATGGACGATCTCGACGCGGTGCGCCGCGCGTTGCGGGCGGTCTCGGAGTGTCTGGAGCTGCGCCGGCGCGGCGCGGGCTGGTCGTTCTCCGAACTCACGGATCCGTCCGAATCGATCGCGCGCCTGAAGATCGAGGGCGCGCTGCTCGACCCGCTCGCGCTGCTCGAACTCGCGCGCCTCTGCGATCAGGCGGGCGAGGCGAGGGCGCGCATCCAGTCGGAGCGCGACGCCGCGCCCGCGCTGTGGGAGTCGGTCGCGGGGCTGCCGCGCGAGTTGTACAGCCTGACGAGGCGATCCAGGACGAGCTGGTCACGATCCGCAACGACCGCTTCGTCGTCCCCGTCCGCTCCGATCACCGCGGGCGCGTCGCGGGCGTCGCGCACGGCTCCTCGTCGTCGGGGATGACGATCTTCGTCGAGCCCCTGGAGACCATCGAGGCGAACAACGAGCTGCAAGCCCTGCGCGAGACCGAGGCGCGAGAGATCACGCGCATCCTCGCGACGCTCACCGACGAGATGCGCCGCGAGATGCCGTCGATCGAGATCGCCGCCGCTGCCGTCGCCGGGCTCGACTTCGTCGCCGCCAGAGCCGCGACCGCCGCCGCCTTCGACTGCGTCGAGCCCGAAGTCACCGAGGGCGGCGCGCTCGAACTGGTTGACGCTCGCCACCCCCTGCTCGAAGAGAATTTGCGCGCGGAGGGCGGCGCGGTCGTCCCCGTCTCACTGCGCCTCGACGCGGGGCGACCCGTGATGGTCATCTCCGGCGCGAACGCGGGCGGCAAGACCGTCGTGCTGAAGACGGCGGGGCTCGTCGCGCTGATGGCGCTCTCCGGACTGCACGTGCCGGCGCGCTCGGCGAGCGTGCCGCTCTACGCTTCGGTGCTGGCAGACATCGGCGACCGCCAGTCGCTCGCCGCGCACCTCTCGACCTTCACCGCGCACATACGCAACATCAGCCGCATGATCGAGCTGTGCGAGCGGCCCGCGCTCGTGCTGCTCGACGAAGTCGGCACGGGGACTGATCCGGAAGAGGGCTCGGCGCTCGGCGTCGCCGTCGTCGATAATTTCCGGCGCGCTTGCGGCGCGCACGTCATCGCGACGACGCACTACAGCGGCTTGAAGCACTACGCCGCGAGCGAGCAGGGCGTGCAGAACGCGAGCGTCGAGTTCGACGAGAAGACCCTCCAGCCGACCTACCGCCTTCTCGTCGGCGTCGCCGGGTCTTCTTCGGGGCTTGAGATCGCGCAGCGCTTCGGCTTCCCGCCACACATCGTCAGCGCCGCCGCCGCGCGCGTCGAAGATTCATCGCGCGCGGCGGGCGACTACCTGCGCCGCATCAAGCGCGAGGCTGAGGAGGCGGAGGCGATGCGACGCGCCCTCGAAGAGGAGCGCGCCGCGGTCGCCGAAAAATACGCCGCGCTCGAACGCGAGGCGGAGCGCAGGGAGACCGAGCGCGTCGAGAAGTTCGAGCGCGAGATGCGCGCCGGTCTCGCGGACTTCGAGCAGCGCTCGCGCGAGCTGATCTCCAGGATCGAGGATCGAGCCGAGCGCGTCCGCGTCGAGCGCGAGGCCGGGCGGCGCGCCTCGGAGCTGCGGCGCGAGGCACAGCGCACCGCCGCGTCGCGACGCGCGGCGCGCAGCTCGAACAGCTCGCCGCCGCGCGCCTGACCACCCAGGTGCGCCTCGGCGGGTCGCGCGGCGAGCCCGACGCCGAGCTGAACCTCATCGGCAAAACGACCGACGAGGCGGGCGACGCGGTCGATAAATTCCTCGACGAGGCATTCCTCCACGGCCACGCGAGCGTCCGCATCATCCACGGTCACGGCACGGGCGCGCTCCGACGCGCCGTCGCGGAACTTCTGCGCGGGCACCCCCACGTCGAGAGCTTCGACGCCGCGCCCGCCAACCAGGGCGGCGCGGGCGCGACCGTCGTCGAGTTAAAGCAGTGATGGCGTTGCATTCTATTAAACCGCCCGCATGAAGAAAGTGCTTTACAGATCGGCTGATATTCGGCGTGAAATAGCTCACATGTTCGCGTCGTCGAAAGGACGGCGCGTCGCTATCGCGGCTTTCGTTGGCGAAGGCGCGGAGGCGTTTTTGCGTAAGCACGAAGGCATTGAGCTAATCTGCTGGCCGCAAGAGGGGGGCACTAACCCGAATGCGATCAGAGAACTCGTCAGGCGCAAGGTCAAAGTTTCCTTCGCCGACCGTCTTCACATGAAGGTTTATTGGACGGAGGATCGGGGCGCGATTATCACCTCAGCTAATCTGTCCACAAACGCACTCGGCGCAGGAGACTTGCGTGAGATTGGCGTCCGCTTGCGCTCCCAAGATATTGATATTAACCGCATCATTGCCTCGCTCAACCCGCGTCCTGTTTCAGTGACTGAGTTAAGAGGGCTAGAGCGTCGTCACAAATTGTATGTCGCTCGTAACCGCAGAAGCGATCCTTCACGGGCTCAGCACAAGACCTTCGCAGACTGGTACGATTCAAGGCTACGCGCTGAGTGGAAGCTTTACTCGTGGTACGGGTACGAGTATGTATCAAAGATGGCGCGCGAGGTGGCGCGGAAAGAGTATGGCGCTGCCTCTTTCCACTGGTCTATCGCCGTGCGCGGGGGCGACTATCGTGAAGCTGACTGGATACTTTGTTACAGGGTAAGAAAAAACCTTGTCACGGAGCTAGGCTGGATGTATGCCAATTTCGTTGTCCGCGTTCCCCGCTCTGACAAACAGGCTTATGATCATAAATACCCGTTCGAGTTGGTTCAAGTTTGGCAGCTACGGCGCTATGAGCCGCCGCCATTCCACCTCGATGCGCGCTTCAAGAGTGCATTTCGTAGCGCAGCATCTGAATACGGGCTGTCAAAGCTGGATGACTTGAAAAGGACTAAGCCGCCACAGCGACTGATAGACCTGATTCATACGCGCTATAACTCCTGAGCTATCTCTGTCAGCGCGGACAGCCTTAGTTAGACATAAGTATAATGCGTTTCCCGCAGACATTTCTGGACGATCTGAAACGGCAGGCGGACATCGTGCGCGTGGTGCAGGACTACGTCAGCCTGAAGAAGAAGGGCGCGAACTGGATGGCGTGCTGCCCGTTCCACCAGGAGAAGTCGCCTTCGTTCTCGGTCAACCCGTCGAGGGAGATGTTCTACTGCTTCGGGTGCCAGAAAGGCGGCGGCGTGTTCAACTTCGTGATGGAGATGGAGCATGTGACGTTCCCCGAGGCGGTGAAGATCGTCGCGGAGAAGTCGGGCGTCGCGCTGCCCGCTTTAGTTGAAGACGACAAGTTCGAGTCTCGACGCAGGGACGCGGACGAGATCGTGCAGCTCAACACGTGGGCGCTGGAGTGGTGGGAACAGCAATACCAAGAAGGCACGGCGCGCGGCGCGCGCGAGTACGTCGAGAGCCGCGGCATCACGGACGAGACGCGCAGGACTTTCCGCCTCGGCTTCGCGCCCGACAGTTGGGACGCGCTCTCGTCGTATCTTAAAAGTAAGGGGGCGACGGCGGCGCAGATCGAGCGCAGCGGCTTGGTCGTCAAGAAAGACGCGGGCGGCTTCTACGACCGCTTCCGCGGGCGCGTCATCTTCCCCGTGTTAGACGCGCAGGGTCGCGCCGTCGCCTTCGGCGCGAGGGTCTTGCCGGGCGGGGGCGAGCCGAAGTATTTGAACTCGCCGGAGACCGCCGCCTACACGAAGGGGCGACACCTCTACGGGCTGCACCAGAACCGCGAGGAGATTCGCAAGAAGAAATTCGTGATCCTCGTCGAGGGCTACCTCGACGTGATCGTGCCGTACCAGTTCGGCGTGCGGAACTGCGTGGCGAGTCTCGGCACGTCCCTGACGGCGGAGCAGGCGCGGCTGATGAGTCGGTTTGCGCGTCGCGTTGTGGTCAACTATGATGGTGACCGCGCCGGCGTGGCGGCTGCCAAGCGCGCCATCGAAGTCCTGCTGCCGGAAGATTTCGAGGTGAAGGTGCTGGTGCTGCCTGACGGGGCTGACCCGGACGAGTTTCTTCGCGCGCGCGGCGCCGACGAGTACAACGAACGGCGCGGGGCGTCGCTCCCCCACATCCAATTCGTGCTCGATCAGGCTGTGAGCGGTCGCAACCTGCGCAAGCCCGCCGACAAAGCCGCGGCGGTCGAAGAGGCGCTGCCCTTCGTGCGCGCCGTCAAGAACAGGATTCAGCGGCGCGAGTACTTTGACATGACGATGGACGCGCTGCGCGTCGAGGAGCCCAGCTTGCGCCGCGAGCTCTGGCGCGCGGTCGCCGCGCCGCCGGGCGCGAGCGCCGTCGCCGACGCCGCGGACGTGCAGCGGAAGATCGCGCGCGCCGAAGCCGTGCCGCTGACGGTCGCGGAGCAGCGGCTGCTGGAACTGCTCGCGCACGACGCGGAGCTGCGCCGCGAGATTCTCCCGCGGCTCGAAGAGGACGACTACCGGGAGCTTCCGAGCGCGCGCGTCTTCGAGGCTTTGAGAGAGATCGAGCGCGAGGGGCTCGAAGTGAATTTCGAGACGCTCGGCTCACGCACGGAGGGCGACGCGGCCGCCGCCGATCTCGTCCCCGTCATCCTGATGGGCGAGTCGGCGCGCGCCGAGGGCGAGGCGGCGGACGACACGCTCGCCGAAGCCGAGAGCTGCCTCGCCGCGCTCAAGGTGATGAGCGTCGAGCACCGGCTCAAGGAGTTAGCCGCCGCGATCAACGAGGCGGAGCGCGCGGGCGACGACGCGCGGCGCGACGCCCTCGTCCTCGAGAGCCTCGACCTGACGCGCCGCCGCAACGTCCTGCTACCGCGGACTTAGATTTTCCGATCTTGAACTTGTCACTATGAACAGCAGCAGTTAGCTATTAGCAGTCAGCCATTAGCCGGACAGTGTCTGGCTAATCGCCAACTGCTAATAGCTAACCGCTTCCCAATCGCATGGAAGAGAAAGATCAGGAAGACGTCATGACCCGGCTCCTCGAGCTCGGCACGGACAAGAAGTTCCTCACCTTCGACGATCTCAACCGCGAGCTGCCGGACAACATGGTGTCGCCCGACGACATCGAGGACGTGCTCCAGAAGCTCGACGGCGCGAACATCGCCGTCGCCGACTCGGAGGAGCGCCTCATCGAGCAGGCGGCGGTCGTCTCCGCGCCCGACGACGAGGAGCTGGACGACGACGTGGAGCTCGATCTCTCGGCGGGCGTGCTCGACAAGACGAACGATCCCGTCCGCCTCTACCTGCGCGAGATGGGGGTGGTGCCGCTTTTGACGCGCGAGGGCGAGGTCGTCATCGCCAAGCGGATCGAGCGCGGGCAGATCAAGACGCGCAAGACGATCTCGCGCTCGCCCATCGCGGTCTGCGAGCTGCTGAAGATCGGCGACCTGCTCGAAGCCGGCAAGATCAACATCCGCGAGGTCGTCACCTTCTCCGAGCAGGCTGAGCTGACGGGCGTGGAGGACAAGGCTGAGGAGTACCAGCAGTGGACGGTCGAGGGCATCAACAACATCCGCCGCCTCTTCAAAGCCGGGCTGAAGGAGTGGGAGCGCCTGCGCGCCGAGATGAAGCTGACGCGCGGCAAGAAGTCGAAAAAGCTGCTGCGCCTCAAGCGCAAGGTGGCGCGCTCGCGCCTGGAGATCGCGCACGAGATCAAGGGGCTCAACCTGACGGAGGGCGCGCGCCAGCGCCTCATCGCGTCCATCCGCACCGTCGCGCAGGACGTGCGCTCGGCGGAGCGCGACATCGAGAAGTACACCGAGAAGCTGACGAAGAAGCGGCTCAAGGCTGAGGACGAGCGCGAGTACAAGCGGCAGATTTCGGCGGCGAAGAAGCGCCTCCAGATGATCGAGCAGGAGACCTACGTCTCGCCCGTCGACATCAAGCGCGCGTTCCAGTCGATCGCCCTCGGCGAGTTCGAGACCGGGCAGGCGAAGCGGGAGCTGATCGAGGCGAACCTCCGCCTCGTCGTCTCCATCGCCAAGAAGTACACGAACCGAGGGCTCCAGTTCCTGGACTTGATTCAGGAGGGCAACATCGGCTTGATGAAAGCCGTGGACAAGTTCGAGTGGCGGCGCGGCTATAAGTTCTCGACCTACGCGACGTGGTGGATCCGCCAGGCGATCACGCGCGCCATCGCCGATCAGGCGCGCACGATCCGCATCCCCGTCCACATGATCGAGACGATCAACAAGCTCATCCGCACCTCGCGCGCGCTCGTGCAGGAGCTGGGCCGCGAGCCGACGAGCGAAGAGATCGCGAAGAAGATGGACATCCCCGTCTCGAAGGTGCGCAAAGTCCTGAAGATCGCGCAGGAGCCGATCTCTCTCGAAACGCCCATCGGCGAGGAGGAGGACTCGCACCTCGGCGACTTCATCGAGGACAAGTCGATCCTCAACCCCGCGGACGCGGTCGTCGCCTCGAACCTGCGCGAGATCACCGACGAGGTGTTGGCGACCTTGACGCCGCGCGAGGAGAAGGTCATCAAGATGCGCTTCGGCTTGGGGACGACCGGCTCCGAGCACACGCTCGAAGAGGTCGGGCAGCACTTCGCCGTCACACGCGAACGCATCCGGCAGATCGAAGCTAAAGCCCTGAGGAAACTCCGCCACCCCTCGCGCTCGCGCAAGCTGAAGGCGTTTTTGGAGGGGACGAAGCCGTGACATGTCCGTCGTCAGTGGTCAGTTGTCCGTTGTTTTATTCTTGAGCAGAAGCCTCTTAAAGCCCCGCGTCCGCATCCAATACGGTCACACAACTGACCACTGACAACGGACAACTGACAGCCTTTAAATGAAGAAGATCGTCGAGAGCTACAGGCGGAGACTCGCCACCGAGGAAGGTCACGTCGTCAAGCACGGCGCGCGCCTGCGCGTCGCGCTGTGTTACCCGAACGTGTACGCGGTCGGGATGGCGAACCTCGGCTTCCACTCCGTCTACGAGCTCTTCAACAACATCCCCGAGGTCTCCTGCGAGCGCGTCTTCCTGCCCGACGAGGCTGAGCTGCGCGAGTACGAGCGCACGCGCACGCCGCTCCTCTCCTACGAGACGCAGGCGCGCGTGCGCGACTTCGACGTGGTGGCGTTCTCCGTCTCCTTCGAGACCGACTTCCTGAACATGGCGCGGATGCTCCGGCTCGCGGGCGTGCCGCTGTGGTCGCGCGAGAGGACGGCTCACGATCCACTCGTCGTCATGGGCGGCGCGGCGTCGTTCCTCAACCCCGAACCCATCGCGGACTTCACGGACGTGATCGGCGTCGGCGAGGGCGAGGTGCTGGTCGAGCAGCTCGTCGATTCGATTTTCGACAACGAGGGGACGAAGGAAGACCTGCTGCTCGCGCTCGCGCGCCGCGGTCGCGGCTTCTACGTGCCGTCGCTCTACGACGTTTCATACAAAGAAGACGGCACGGTCGAAGCCTACACGCCGAAGCAGCCGGGCGTGCCCCTCCGCGTCGGGCGCGCCATCGCCGCCGAGAACCCGAAGGAGGGGACTCTCCGGCGCGCGATGCGGCGCGGCGATCTCGAGATCGCCGAGGCTCTGCGCGCGCGCGAAGTGTTCGCGCCCTCCACGGTCGTCTGGGCTCCCGAGGCGGAGATGGGCGAGCGGTTCCTCGTCGAAATCTCGCGCGGCTGCTCGCAGGGCTGCCGCTTCTGCTGGGCGGGCTACAACTACTGGCCCCCTAGAGTCGTCCCCGCGCGCGACATCCTCGCCAAAGCCGCCGCGTGGCGCGCGAAGACCGACAAGATCGGGCTCGTCTCGACAGCCGTCTGCGATCACCCGGAGATCAGCGAAATCTTGAGCGGCTTGCGCGCGATGAACTACCGCATCTCGGTCTCCAGCTTGCGACTCGATCAGATCGAGGACGAACTCCTGGACGCTCTCGTCGAGTCGCGCGATCAGCAGATCGCCGTCGCGCCCGAGACCGGATCGGACAGACTGCGTAAAGTCATCAACAAGAATCTGACGAACGACGAGATAGTGGACATCTGCGGCGCGGTCTTCGACCGCGGGATGCTGACCGTCAAGCTCTACCTGATGGTCGGTCTGCCCACGGAGACCGACGAAGACCTCGAAGAGATGGTCACGCTCGTCGAGCGCATCAAGGACAGGATGTTGGGGGCGGGCAAGAAGTTCGGGCGCGTCGGCAAGATCATCCCCGCGTTGAACGGATTCGTGCCGAAGCCCAACACGCCTTTCCAGTGGGAGCCGATCTGCGAGGAGCGTGAGCTCAAGCGCCGCCTGAAGGTGGTCTGCAAGCGGCTCGCGAAGATTCCGAACGTCGAGGTGCGCTCGATGTCGGCGCGCATCGCGCACGAGCAGGCGCTCTTCTCTTCCGGCGACCGCACCGTCTCCGCGGTCATCGAGGCGATGGCGCAGAACGGCTGCGACCTGCACGCCGCGCTGCGCGAGACGGGAATCGATCCGTCGCTGCACACCTCGCGCGCGCGCGACTACGAAGAGGCGCTGCCGTGGGAGATCGTCGATTCCGGCATGGGTCGCGTCTTCCTGCAACAGGAGCACGCGCGCGCCCAGATCGCCAAGTCCACCGCGCCCTGCCCCTCGGTCAGCCAGTGCGAGCGCTGCGGAGTCTGCCCGACGACGTGGCTCGCCGACGCCGCGCCCGCCCTCGTCCAACTTCAGGGCTCGCTCGGAGCGCGCGTTTCGGCTACGGCGGCGACCGGCTGACGACTCTCGGGAACGTTCAGGCAAAGAAAAAGCGCGCGACCTATCAAGGGCCGCGCGCTTTTAGTTTTCGCGCCGGTAATTTCCGCGACGGCTAGCCGCTGGGCGTCACGCCGGTCGTCGTCACGCCGGTCGAGCTGCGCACGGTCTCGTTGAAGTCGTACTTGTAGTCGGTCACGATCAAGTTGATCGTGTGCGTGAACTGCACCTGCGCCTCGACGCGCCCCTGATTGATCGTGGACTTGACGACCGCCTCGGGCGGCACTTTGTAATCGGGCATGGCGGTCTTGAGCTGCTGCTCGACCCACGCGGGTTTCCTATCCGTCGCCGCCGCCATGTCGACCGTGTCCTGCATGACCGTCTTGAAGTTGTGCGACAGGTAGAAGACGGGGAACGCCTGGAAGCCGAGGTAGCCGAGCGTCGCGATGATCACCATCACGATCAGAAAGTTAAGGCGCGCCCCGCCGCGCTCGCCGCGCGACCCGGGAAGTCTCCCGCACAAGATTATCATCGGCAACCTTTCATCCCACGAACTTGAGCGCGGCGCGCACCCCTGCGCGCAAGACGCGCGGCGCGATGTCGCGCCCGCCAACAATCGAAGCGCGACCGATCTCTTCGAGCAGCACCCACTGCAACTCGCCGCCCGTCGATTTTTTGTCGGCGGCGGCGGCGCGCAGAATCTCGTCCGCGTCCAAGTCGCCCGCCGGCGGCAGGCGACCCGCGAGGGCGACCGCCCGCCGCAGCGATTCTAGCTCCGAAGCGGCGAGCGTACCTAGCCTTTTAGAGATTTCCGCGGCGGCGATCATGCCGTCGAGCGCGTGCCCGACCGTGTGACCGAAATTCAGCACGCGCCGCGAGAGCGCGCCCGCGCGATCAACGCTCTCGCGCTCGTCCGCCGCGACGACCCTCGCCTTGAACGCGCACTGCCGCGCGATCAGATCGGCGAGGGCGTCGTCGCGCCGCCCGCCGCCGGCGTCGTTCGCGCCGAGGAAGTCGCGCGTGCGCTCGAAGAGTTTTCGATCCCCGACCGCGCCCTGCTTGATCGCCTCGCACCAGCCCGCGGTCAGCTCGCGCCGCGGGAGCGTGCCGAGAGTTGTTGTGTCGGCGATGACCGCCGCGGGCTGGTGGAACGCGCCGATCACGTTCTTCCCCGCGCGGGAGTTGACGCCGGTCTTGCCGCCGACGGAAGAGTCGACCTGCGCGAGCAGCGTCGTCGGGACTTGCACCACGGGGACGCCGCGCAGGTGAACCGCCGCGGCGAAGCCCGCGACGTCGCCGACCACGCCGCCGCCGAGCGCGACGACGGCGTCCGTGCGCTCCAGCCCCCGCGCGGCGAAGAAATCAAGCAGCCTCTCAGCCGTCCGCAGGGTCTTGCCCCGCTCGCCGCCGCCTGCCAGACAGTGCGCGACATCATAACCGGCGGCGCGCAGAGACCCGCACGCGCGCGCGCCGTAGAGCGGGAAGACTCGCGCGTCTGAGACGACGACGATTTTTCGCGCGCGCTTGTGCAGCGCGCCGCGCGCGACCTCGCCCAGCGCGTCGAGCGCGCCCGCGCCGAGCAAAATTTCGTAGCCTCCGCGCGAGCCCGCGCGAACTCTCATACGCCGCATCACTCGTTACCGCCGTTCAAGACAGCACGTCCCTCAAATTCGACGCCCGCGCGGCGTCAAGCTTTTTTCGACGCCGCCACGTTAAGCGACGCCGCGAGCAGCTCCGGATCGAGCGCTCCGGCGCCGGAGAGCGGCGCCAACTCCTCGACGCTGTAACGCGAAGCCGTGTTCCACAGATCGATCAGCTCGTCGCCCGCCGCCCGCCGCGACCACCAGCGCGCGCCGTGGCGCGTGCGCAGGTACTCCGCGAGAGACGCGGCGAAGAGTCGCCCGCGCAGAGCCTCGGAGGCGCACGCGCCGCCAGCCGGCAGGTTGAAGAGGAGGAGCGCGGGCGGCTGACGAAACCCCGTCGCCTCGCCGCGGCGCGCGGCGCAAGCCGCGGCGAGACTTTCGGATCGCGGATCGCGCGCGGCGAACAGTTCCGACTCGTCGCCGACGCGCGCGCAGTCGCGGCGAGCTTCGTACATTTCCGTGAGCGCGCAGGCGCGCGCGATCTCTTCAGCCTCCGCCGGTCGCACGCCGCGGCGCTCCGCGATCCACGCGGGCTCGGAGAAGAGCCCGCGCAGCAGGAAGCCGAACCCCGCGCCCGCCGCGCGGTCTGGCGGGTGTACGAACTCCGGGTAGCGCCCCGACAGATCGCGCGAAGCCCACGCGAGTTGATTCGCGCGCCCGGCTGCGTGGAAAACGTCCCGGTAAGAGTCCGCGCCCGCGCTCGCATAGAAGGCGAGGCGCACGTCGTCCGGCGGACTCAGCGCGAAACAGCCCGCGCCCCGCGCCTCAGCCCACGTCGACTCTTCGACGCGAAGATTATTCTGACGACCCGCGTATACCCCCGCGTCGCGCATCGCCGCCTCGTAAGTCTTGCGAAGCTCGCGCGCGGGGAAGGACGGATCGAGATCGGCGCGGCGCGCGAAAAAAAGCTCGTCAGCGTAGTCGCGCTCGCGCACACGGTCGGGCGGCAGGCGGCGCGCAGCCCACCCGGCGAGTAGAGGCTCGTAGGCGGCGGCGGTGCGTTCGAGCACGACTTCAGCCGCGGCGGTGAGCGTTTCGTAGTCAGCATTCGTCGCGCCCGCGAGCAGCGCGGCGTAAGAGTCGAATCCTAATTCGCGTGCGGCGTCGCGCAGGGATTCGAGCCGCGCGGCGCGCAGGTCGTCGCAGGCGCGCACTTGCTCGACCCAGCGTGCGGCGAGCTCGCGCCGCCTGTCGGCGTCAGCCTCCGCGGCGAGCCGCACGCTCGCATCGCGCGACGTCAACTCTTCCCCGCCCCACTCGACGCGCGACGCGGATTCGCAGCGCGACAACTCATCCGACACTTCGTGAGCGCGCGCCTCGACATAAGCGAGACGCGCCGCACCGGCGAGCGCATGAAGACCCGCGCGCGCGGTTTCGAATTGCGTGGGCGTCTCTACTCGCTCGCCGTCGAGCGCGGCGATAGAGTCGCGCGTCCACAGATGCGCGTAACGCTCTCTGATCGTTTCGAAGCGCGGCGACGGCGTCACACCCGAAAAGTGTTCGTAGCGTGCGCGCTCGATGTCCGTGTGATAAGCCGCGTACTCGCGCCGGTAATGACTCGTCTCCATGCCGTGACGACGCCGTCTCGCACGCCTCGTAGTGTCCGAATGAGTTAGGAAGACGTCGGAAATTGTAGCACGGCGGGAGCACGCGATTGCGATTCGGGCGGGGCGCGGGGCGGGGCGCGGGGCTAACGAAAAATTAGCTTGGGGTAAATACAGAACCGGCGCAGCAAACTTGGGGAATGCTGCGCCGGTTCCAATTTGTGGTCACTGTCCTCACCCCAGCAACCACTGAGACGGAGGATCCACCAACCGTCTCTCTTGCCCCACAATATACATCGCAACGCTTATGCCATGCAAGTGGTAACGCAAAATTTTTTGCCGTTGACGACGAATTTCCTCAGTCTTTTAACGATTTCGTCGCCTCAGTCCCCTCGCGCCCGATCGACGGCGCGTGCCCGGCTCGTGTAAGACTTACACTCGCCTCCGCGTAAAGATTTCACGCCGCGCCGTCGTCTCCCGCGCCGAGCGAGTCGCGTATGACGGCGGCGAGTTCTGATGCGAGCGCTTCGATCTCTTCCTGCCGCCGCCCCTCGATCATGACGCGCGCCAGCGGCTCCGTGCCAGAGTAGCGGAGCAAAAGGCGACCCTCCCCGGCGAGTCGCGCTTCGATGCGGCGCGCGCCCTCGGCGATCTCCGGGACGTCCTCGAAGGGTCGCTTCGCGGCGACACGGACGTTGACGAGCGTCTGCGGGTAGCGCGTGAAGCCCTCGGTCAGAGCGTGGAGCGGTTGCTGAGAACCTTGCAACGCGCGCAGCAGGAAGAGTGTCGTGATGAGCCCGTCGCCCGCGAGACTGACGCGCGGAAAAATAATGTGACCGGACTGCTCGCCGCCGAGCGTCGCGCCCGTCAGCAATAAATCTTCGAGCACGTACTTGTCGCCGACGCGCGCGCGCGCGAGTTCCATCCCGCGCGACTTGAGCGCGAGTTCGAGACCGAGGTTGCTCATCACGGTGGCGACGACCTTGCGACCCGCGAGTTCGCCGCGAGCGTCGAAGTGGTTCGCCATCACCCAGAGCGTGGCATCGCCGTCGACGACCGTGCCGCGCGCGTCGACGAAGAGCGCGCGGTCGGCGTCGCCGTCGAAAGCGACGCCGAGGTCCGCGCCGCGCGCCGCGACGTGATCGCGCAGCCGCTCGACGAAGAGCGAGCCGCACTCGTGGTTGATGTTGCGACCGTCGGGCGCGTCGTTGATGCTCGCGACGCGCGCGCCGAGGCGGCGGAAGACTTCCGGCGCGAAGCCGCACGCCGCGCCGTTCGCGCAATCGACGACGAGGCTCAGGTTTTTGAGATCGAGACCGCGCCCGATCTCCCCGGCGATGTAATCGAGGTAGCGCGCGGCGAGCGGGGACGAGCGTGCGTCGTCGTGCGCTCCATCGCCGTTTGAGTCGGCGTCGGGCTTCGCGGGCGCGTCAGACTGATTTACGCCGCCGCCCGCGGGTTGAGGTTGAGAGCGGCGCTGTTCGTAGATGTCTGCTTCGACGAGGCGCTCGGTCGCGTCGTCGAGCTTGCGGCCGGACGGCGCGAAAATCTTAATGCCGTTGTCACGGTAAGGGTTGTGCGAGGCGCTGATGACGATCCCGGCGTCCGCCGGGAGCGTGCGCGCGAGGTAGGCGACGCCGGGCGTCGTGATGACGCCCGCCGACTCGCACGCCGCGCCGCCCTCGCGCGCGCCTTCCGTCAGCGCGCGCTCGATCCAGGCGCCGGACTCGCGCGTGTCGCGACCCGTGACGATCGTCGGCGCGTGATCGGTTTGCGCGGCGAGGCGGCGCGCGAGCGAGTAGCCCGCGGCGCGGACGGTCGCGGCGTCGAGCGGGAACCGACCGGCGACGCCGCGCATCCCGTCAGTGCCGAAAAGTTTTTCCATCGTTTCGTCCGTTGTTAGTTGTCCGTGGTCAGTTGTTTCAGTCATGTCGAGCGTCAAGCACATCGACGGCGCTCGACTCGCGCCGGAAATACAAATGACAACTGACCACGGACAAGTGACGAGCTGTCATTTCCTGATCGAAAAATTCGCGGGCTGGGTCGAGAGCAGTTCGACGTCCGCGTCCGAGCCCGGCGGGAGGGAGAGGCGCGGGCGGAGGCTGCCGTCGGGCGCGGCTTCGAGGACGAGCGCGATCTCGTCGGCTCGCAGTTTCTCCACGACCGAGCGCGCGCCGCGCAGCTCGACCGAGGCGCGCGCGGGCTGCGCTGCCCCGCTTGCGCCCGGCGCGAGGCGGACGGCGACGCCTTCGAAGCGGCGCGTCGCGCGCGGCTCGCCGACGCGGACGAACACGTCGACGACGGCGTCGACGGGGACGAGCCTGCGGTCCGGGAGATCGACGGCGATCTGTGTGGCGACGAACCCGGCGGTCTTGCCTTCGAGCAGGATCGTCTCGGTCGGGGCTTTTTTCAACTCGTTCAGACGATTTTCGGGTCCGCCCACGCGCACGCGCGCGGGGCGCGCCTCGACGCCCAGGAGCTCGTACCCTTCGGCGACTTTGCCTTCGAGCCGCGGCTCGACCTCGACCTCGCGCTGGGCGCGCCGTTCGAGCCGCAGCGGCACGGTCGCGGGCTCGATGCGCTCGACCGTGACGCCCTCGGAGGCGACGCCTTCGGGCAGGCGCAGCGTGACGCTCTCGCGCGAGAGCCGCACCAGGCGCTCGCCGGGGCTGTAGCCGCTCGCGTCGAAGTTGACGACCACGTCCTGCGAGCGCAGAGAGTTCAGGATTTGCTTGCCGCCGCGCAGCGTCACGTCAACCTCCTCGCGCGGATCGTTGGCAATCTCCATATCATCGGGCGGGACGAAGCGGAGCGGGACGCGGCTCAGGCGGGCGGTCACGGGGACGCGCTGGCCAGTGACGGCGAACCAGAGCCCGAGCGAGACGGCGAGCGCCAGCAGCTTCAAGCCCCAGTCGGCGAACAGCAGATCGTGCAGCCACCGCCGCCCGATCACCACCGCGTCCTTTTCCACGTCGCGCAGAGTCATGAGTCAGGGGTCAGGGGTCAGGGGTCAGGGGTTAGTTGAAGACAGTGCCGACTGATCTCTAACCTCTGATCTCTGACCTCTGTTTTTCACATAGAGACCACTTCGTTCGTCTCGGCTTCCGTCTCCCTCGCGTCCTCGCCGCCGCGCTTGGGCGCCTGCATGGCTTCGAAGATTTCGGCGCGGAGCTTGGT
>JAIVJC010000166.1:16001-28314 GCA_020200235.1 Acidobacteriota bacterium
TCCTCGGTGATGCCGATGGCGGCGCGGTGGCGCGTGCCGAGGTCTTTCGAGAGGCGCGGGTTGAGCGTCAGTGGCAGGAAGCAGGCGGCGGCGGCGACGCGGTGCCCGCGCACGACGACCGCGCCGTCGTGCAGAGGCGTCGCAGGGTTGAAGACGGTGACGAGCAGATCGTAGGTCAGCTCGGCGTCGAGGCGGACGCCGCCCTCGATCACGTTCTGCAAGCCGATGCTGCGCTCGATGACGACGAGCGCGCCGGTCTTCGTCGAGGCGAGCGTCGTCGCCGCCAGCACGATCTCGTCGTAGACGCCCTCGCCGAACTGACCGCGGTGGCGCGCGAGCAGGGGCATGCGCAGGCGCGTGCCGAGCGTGATGAGCGCCTGGCGGATTTCGGATTGGAAGAGGACGATGATCGCGATGCCGAGGTAGAGCAGCGCGCCGCGCAGGATGAACTCAAGCGTGGCGAGATCGTAGCGGTAGGCGATGAGGTAGAGCAGCGCGAAGGCGGCGATGCCGACAGCCATCGGGACGGCTCTGGTGCCGCGCAACAGCTTCAGGATCGTGTACACGATCAGAAAGACCAGCGCGAGATCGAGCAGGTTTCGCGGCTCGCGCAGGCGATCCAGGTAGTCCGTGTACGGCAGTATCAGGAACGCGCCCATCTCTCTGAATACACTCCGAGCCGGGAAGTTCGACCGTGAATTCCGTTGACCCGTGTGTCGTGCTCATTGACGTGGAGTTGCACCGACCTTCTCTGAAGAGTCAGCAACTACGGCGGCTCGCAGGCTGTCGAGTCTGCACGCCTTCGCGTCGATTATGCCGCAGGCGCGCGCGCGAAGGCAACGATCACGCGCGCGGCGTTGCAAGATGAGAGCTATTTGACGACGGCGCGGCGCTTGATCTGACCGCGCTGGAGGAAGCCGACGAGCTCGCCCTTGTCGTCGATGACGCCGAGCGCGCCCGCGCCGTTGCGCTTCATCAGGGCGTCGGCGTCCTGCAGGGAGGCGTGCGGCTCGACGAAGAACTCGGGCGCCACGGGGCGCATCACCTCCGAGACGCGCGTCGCGTGCCAGCGCTCGCGCGGGAGTCGCTTCAAATCTTCGAGCGTCAGGATGCCGTGCAGCCGCCGCCCGCGCGCGACGGCGAAGGCGCTCTGGCGGTGCAGCGGCAGCACCGCGTCGACGAGGTGGCTGACGAGCGTGTCGGGTTCGACCGAGAAGGGAGCAGTCATCGCGTCGGCGACCGCGCGCGCGCCGCCGCCGCTGTAGGCTCTGTAAACCGCGCGCGCCGCGTCCCACAGGAAGAGCCCGACGAGCACCGACCACAGCGCCATGAAGTAAGCCCCGTGGCGCAGGCCCATGTAGACGCCGTAGACGATGACGACGCCCGCGATCAACTGCCCGAACTGCGAGACGCGCCGCGTCGCCTGATCCAGCTCGCCGCCGCGGTGCCAGAGGTAGGCGCGCAGCACGCGCCCGCCGTCGAGCGGGTAACCCGGCAGCAGGTTGAAGATCGCGAGCATGAGGTTGCCGGCAGCCGTGATGGCGAAGATCGCCCAGACGAGTTCGAGGTGGAAGACGAAGAAGGCCGCCGAGCAGACGGCGAACGCGACGAGCGCGAAGAGGAAGCTCGACGCGGGACCCGCGACCGCGATGCGGAACTCGGCGCGCGGGCTGTCGGGCTCCCGCCGGAGTCGCGCGAGCCCGCCGAAGGGGTGCAGCACGATCTCGACGATCTCGATGCCCTCCATCTTCGCGACGAGCGCGTGCGAGAGTTCGTGACCGAAGACGGAGAGGAAGAGCAGGAAGGTCGTGGCGACGCCGACGACCCACGCCGTCACTTCACCGGTCGGCTTGAGGTACCAGAAGCCGCGGTAGAAGTTCTCGGCGATGAGCCACGCCGAGAGCGCGAAGACGACGAACCACCGGTAGTCGATGCGCACCGGAATGCCGAAGACGTTCGCGACGCGCACCTGCCGGTGGAGGATGTTGTCGAACCTCATAAGACTCACTGCATCTCGAACGAAGCGGAGTCGGCGTCGAGCAGCGACGGCTCGCTGCGGGTGAGGCGGCGCAGGAGCGGGGGCGAGTCGAAGAGCTTCATGAGCCCCATCACGCAGGAGTGGCGCGGCTCCGGGACGACGCGCGTCGCGAGGCTCGTCTCGCGGTGCAGGAACTCGCCCAGGCCTTCGAGGAGCGCGCCGCCGCCCGTGACGATGAGCCCGCGCTCGTAGATGTCCGAGACGACCTCGGGCTGCAAGCCGGAGAGCGCCTCGCGCACGCCCTCGGCGATCTTCAACAGGATCGGCTGCGCGACCGCGTAGACCTCGTCCGCCGTCACGTCTATCGCGCCGGGTCGGCCCGTCGTCACCTCGCGCCCCTTGACGCTGACGCTGCGCGCCGGGTCTGCCGGCTCGATCGCCGAGCCCAGCTCGATCTTCAGCCGCTCGGCGGTCGGCGCGCCGATGCTTAGACCCCGGAAGCGGCGCAGACGTTCCATCAGCGCCGCGTCGATGTCGTTGCTCCCCGTGCGCTCGGCGCGCGAGTAGACGATCATGCCGAGCGAGACGACGGCGATGTTCGTCGAGTCGCCGCCGAGATCGACGACCGCCGCCGACTGCTTCTCCTCGACGCTGACGCCCGCGCCGATCGCCGAGGCGAGCCCCTCCTCGACCATGTAGATGCGCCCGATGTGCGCGTGCTCGGCGGCGGTCAAAAGCGCGCGGTGCTCGACGTGCGTGACGCCGGAGAGGACGCTCATCACGGCGCGCCGGCTGAAGTGTGAGATGCCGCCGCGCGCCGCGCGGACGAAGTGCGAGAGCATCTTCTGCGTGTTGTCGAAGTCGGCGACGACGCCGTCGACGAGCGGGCGCACGAGCGTCACCTCGCGCGCCTCCCTCCCCTCCATCACGTGCGCCTCTCTACCGATGGCGACGACCTCGCCCGTCATCTTGTTGACCGCCACGACCGAAGGCTCGTCGACGACGACGCCTCGCCCGCGCACGGCGATGACCGTGTTCGACGAGCCCATGTCTATCGCCATCGAGTCGGAGACCAGATCGCGCAGCGTCTGGAAGTGCCAGAAGGAACTGGTTCGGCGTTTGTAGTTGCGTCGCAGCATGGATCGTTTCGGCGCCGGGCGCGCGCCGTCCTTGAATTTTTAATCTTTCGGTGCGATGAATCCATATTAACACGCGGCGCGACGCGCCTGCGACACGACCCGGCGGGCGACGCGCGCGCCGACGCGCAGACGGATCGGGAGCGAGAATTTTTATTCCCCGCGCCGGATCGGGTAACGCTTCCTTAACACCGGCGTCGTATGCTGTTCAGGCGCGACCGATCCGCGAGCCGAAGTTTTCCGCGTCCGGACGGGCGCGCCGCGCTAAGATGTCCCGCGCCGCGGACGAATAGACTTTCCAGCCGACCGAAAAGAAGGAGTCGTCATGCCGAACCTCTTCACGCGCGCCCTCGCGCTCGCATCCCTCGCCTTCGCCCTCTGTCTCGCCGCTCGCGCGCAGGCGCCCGCGCCCCCCGCGGACGACGCCGCGACGACACCGCGTGCGGCGACGAACGCGGTCGCGGACGCGGGCGACGCCGCGCTCGAAGCCGTGCGCCGCGAGTTGCGCGAGCAGCGGGAGGAGATCGGGCGGCTGCGCGCCGCGGTCGCCGAACAGACCAGACTGCTCAACGAGCTGCTCGCACGTACGCAGCAGCAGGGCGCGGCGGGGGCGGGCGCGGCGCAGGTGCGCGAGGCGACCTACTCGGTTGACGGCGTGGCGGTGACCGGCGCGCTCGCGCCGTCTCGGCAACAGCCGACGCAGTCGGGAGGCGCGGCGGCGAAGAACCCGCAGACCGAGCAGCCGCCGCTCGAAGACCGCGTGCGCGCGCTCGAAGCGCAGTCGAAGAAGTCGGGCGAGACGCTGTCGAAGCTCGGCTCCGTCACCTTCAGCGGCGACGTGCGGCTGCGCTACGAGTCGTTCTACAACCAGCTCAACGCGCTGACCAACGCGACGAACCCCGCGATCGTCGGCAACGAGCTCTCGACGCGCCAGCGCCTGCGCGTGAGGGCGCGCCTCGCCCTGTCGGGTCAGATCGGGAAGCGTTTCGACTGGGGCTTGCGCTTCGCCACCGGCACGACGCCCGACGTGACGGGCAACAACCAGACGCTCACGGACTTCTACGGTCGCAAGTCCTTCGCGCTCGATCAGGTCTTCGTCAGCTACAAGCCCTCGTCCGTCCCCGGCTTGCGCCTCCAGGGCGGCAAGTTCGCGACGCCCTGGCTCTTCACCGAGCTGACCATCGACAACGACCTCGCGCCCGAAGGTCTGAACGAGACCTACTCGCGCGACTTCACGCGCGCGGGCGCGCTGAAGAATTTGACGCTCGTCGCGTGGCAGCTCCCGATGCTTGAGCGCGCGCCCGGCTTCGTCCTCGGCTCGGACGGCCGCCTCGACGCCGAAGCCTCGCGCCGGGCGGGGCGCGATCTCGCCCTCTACGGCGCGCAGGCGCGGGCGCGCTTCGAGTTGACGGAGCACGCCGCGCTCACCGTCTCCGCCGCCGATCTGAACTTCAGCGGCACGCAGTTCATCACGCCCGCGCAGGTCTTCGGCGCGAACCTGCAGGTGCCCGTCACCCTGACGATCCCCGCGACCGCGACGACGCCCGCGCAGGTGATCACGACCACGGTCAACATCCCGCGCGACTTTTTAATCAACGGCAGCACCCTCGGCGTCTCCGTCGGCAGCACGAACGCGACGAACCGCGACGGGCGGCTCTCTTCCGGCTACAACCTCGTCGATCTGATCGGCAAGCTCGAATGGACGGGGAGCAAGCGCTTCCCCGTCACCGCGCTCCTCGACTTCGTGACCAACACGCGGGTGCGCGACGTCGTCTCGCCGACGGGTCGAGTCTTAGAGAACCACGAGAACAACGGCTACTGGGCCGAGCTGCAGGTGGGCAAAGCGCGCGAGCGCGGCGACGCGCTCTTCGGCTACACCTTCGCCCGCATCGAGCGCGACGCGGTGCTCTCGCCATTCAACTACTCGGACATCGTGCAATCGACCGACGTGCGCGCGCACCGCTTCCTCGCCTCCTACACGGTCGATCCGCGCGTCACGCTCTCCTTCACCGCCGTCGTCTCCGAGCGCCCCAACGGGCTGCTCGGCGTCTTCGGCGCGACGCCTGCCGGCTCGCTCGACCGCCCGACCGTGCGCTTGCAGTTTGACACGCTGTTCCGTTTCTAATAGATCAAGTATCAAGGAACAGAATTCACCACAGAGGACACGGAGGACACAGAGGAAGCATTTAACTTTGTGCTTTCCTCCGTGTCCTCCGTGTCCTCTGTGGTGGATAATCCGGCGCTCAGCACTCTACCGCGTGCCGGGCTAGATCACGTCAGCGAAGTTCTTCCGCGACTTGGCGAACCACCAGTAGCCGGCGAGGAAGACCGCGAGCGAGACGAGCGTGAAGTAGGCGAGCCCGCGCCAGTCCGGCGGCGAGCCTTCGAGGATGACGCGGCGGTAGTTGCCGACGAGCGACGCGAACGGGTTGAGGCTGACGAACTTCTGGTAGCGCGCGGGCACGACCTGCTCCGGGTAGATGATCGGCGTCAGGAAGAACCACGCGACGAGCACCAGCCCGATCGCCTGCGCCGTGTCGCGCAGGAACACGCCGAGCGAGGCGACGAACCACGACGCGCCCAGCACGAACAGGAGCTGCGGCACGACGAGCACGGGCAGCCACAAAAGCGTCGCGTGCAGCTCGCGCCGGATGACGACGGTCGCGACGAGGAGCACGACCGTCCCGAACATCTGCGTCGCGTGCGCCGCCAGCACCTGCGAGACGGGCAGGGCTTCGAGTGGGAAGACGACGCGCTTGACGAGGTTCGCGTGGCTGACGATGACGGTCGCCGCCGCTTGCGCCGACTCCTGGAACGCCGTCCACGGCAGCAGCCCGCAGAAGAGGTAGAGCGCGTAGTCCCACGCGCTGCCCTGCCCGCCGAAGCGCGCCCCGAAGAGACCGGCGAAGATGAAAGTGTAGATCGCGATCATCACGGCGGGCGTCAGCATCGCCCACGCGAAGCCGAGAGCCGAGCCGCGGTACTTCGCCGCCAGCTCCTTCTTCGCCAGCGAGCGGACGAGCTCGTACCTGCCGGGCAACTCCCTCAAGGGTCGCCACACGAGCCGCCGCTGATCCTGCGCCGAGATCATGCGTGGGATTGTATGTCGTCCGCGGTTAGTTGTCAGTTGTCCGTTGTCCGTGGTCAGTTGTCAGTTGTTTGTAGTCTCGTACTACAACTCTCATTCGGTCACCCCCCAGCGCCTCCGCCCAATAGCAACGGACAACGGACAACGGACAACGGACGACGAGCGGCTTGTTAATTCGTCAACCCCAATCCTACAATCCCACCCTATGACCACCGCGCTGCGCGTCGAGGGCGTCGCGAAGCAGTACCGCATCTACGAACACCCGAGCGACCGGCTCGTCGAGTCGCTGACGCGCGGGCGCGTCAAGCGTCACCGCGAGTTCTGGGCTCTCAGGGACGTGAGCTTCGAGGTCGAGAAGGGGACGACGACCGGCATCGTCGGACCGAACGGCAGCGGCAAGTCGACGCTCCTGCAGATCGTCACCGGGACTCTGGAGCCGACGCACGGGCGCGTCCTCGTCGAGGGGCGCGTCGCGGCTCTCCTGGAACTCGGCGCGGGCTTCAACCCGGAGTTCACGGGGCTCGAAAACGTTTACATGAACGCCGCGCTGATGGGCTTCTCGCGGCGCGAGACCGACGGCAGGCTCAAAGGGATCGAGCGGTTCGCAGAGATCGGCGACTTCCTCCACCAGCCCGTCAAGACCTACTCGTCGGGGATGTACGTCCGCCTCGCCTTCGCCATCGCCGTCAACACAGACCCGGAAGTGCTCGTCGTGGACGAGGCCCTCTCGGTCGGCGACACGATCTTCCAGCACCGCTGCGTCCGGCGCATCAGGGAGATGCAGGAGGCGGGGACGACGATCCTCTTCGTCTCGCACGAGCCGACGCTCGTGCGCGCCCTCTGCTCGCGCGCCATCTTCCTCAACGCCGGGCGGATGCTCGCCGACGGCGAGCCCGTGGACGTGCTCAACCGCTACCAGCGGCTCATCATGGCGCGCGAAGAGGCTTACGACGGCGAGGCTGAGCCGGGCGCGGCGAACGCGCAAGGCGAGAGCGCCGCCGATCAGACGTCAAGCGCCGCGGCGGTCGGGCGCGCGCCGCTCACTTACACCTACCGGCACGGCAACCGCGACGCCGAGATCGTCTCAGCCGAACTCGTCAACGCGCGCGGCGAGCGTGTCGAGTTGGTCGATTCCGGCGACGCGGTCGTCGTGCGCATGAAGATTCTTTTCCGCCGCGACGTGGAGCACCCGGTCTGCGGCTTCATGATCCGCAACCGGCACGGCATCAACGTCTACGGCACGAACACGGAGCAGCGCGGGCTCGCGCTCGGCGCGGCGCGCGCCGGCGAAGTGATCGAGGCGGAGTTCGCCTTCGACTGCTGGCTCGGGCAGGAGCACTACTTCGTCTCGGTCGCCGCACACAGCCCCGAAGGCGTCGCCTTCGACTGGATGGACGGCGTCATCTTCTTCCGCGTCGCCTGCCCCGTGGAGATGGAGGGCCTGGCGAACCTGAACGCGCGCGCGACTGCACGCCGCGGCGAAGGTTCGGTAAAGACGGGACAGGGCGACGCTAAAGACGTGCGCGTCGGCGCTGTCTGACGCGCGCGGCTTTCGACGGACGACGGACGACTGATGACTGACGAAGCGAGAGACTTGGCGACCGACGACTCCGAAACGCGCGGCGGGATCGAGCCGCGCGCCGGCGGTCGCTACCGCGTCGAAGAGTTGTTCGCCTTCCACGACCGCGCGTTCGTTGAGAACGCCTTCCGCGCCGCGCTCGGTCGCGCGCCCGACGCCGCGGAGTTCGACGCGACGCTCTCGGACCTGCGCGCGGCGCGGCGCGGCAAGCGTGAGATCGTCGAAGACCTCGTCTTCTCGGCGGAGGGCGCGGCGGGCGGAGCGGGCGAGCGCCAGCGCGAGTTCGAGGCTTACGCGCACGCGCAGCATCAGCTTCTCGCGGATCGATTGGACGAGCAGGAGCGGCGCGATCAGGAATTCATCGCCGAGCAGTTGCGCCTCGGGCTCGGGCGGTTCGACGCCGACCTCGCCGCCTCCGTCGCGGACGCGCGCGAAGCCGTCTTCATGCTCTCCGACGCGCTCGCCGCGCTCTCCAACCTGCACGCGCAGACGGTCGAGCGCCGCGAACATCTCGAGGCGCAGCTCGCCGCCCGACTCGACACGCACCAGCAGGGGATCGAGGAGTTGCAACACGCCCTCAACGACCAACGGCGCGCGCTCGAAGTGCAGACGCGCGTGCTCGACGAGCAGCAGCAGCGACGGCTCGACGATCAGCAGCGGCGGCTCGACGCGCAGGAGGAGTTTCTGATCCAGGAGCAACGCGCCATCGTCGAGGCGCAGAAGGCTGCGCTCGCGGAGATCGAGGAGCGCCTCGGCGAGGCTGAGGCGGCGGCTCGACGCGCGCTCGACGCGCTGGCGGTGGAGCCGCGCGCGCGCGACGACGCGACGGCCGCCGCCGCCGCGCGCGACGCGAGGGAGGCATGAGGCTCGCCGTCGTCACCCCCTGGTTCGGCGAGAGCCAGCGCGGCGGCGCGGAGCAGCAGGCGCGACAGATCGCGCTCCGCCTCGCCGCGCGCGGTCATACGGTCGAAGTCTTCACCACCTGCGCGCGCTCCTTCGCCGACGACTGGTCGCACGACTTCTACGACCCCGGCGCCGAACGCGACGGCGCGCTCACCGTCCGCCGCTTCCCCCTCGACGCACGCGACGCGCGCCGCTTCGACGAAGCCAACGCCCGCCTGCTCTCCGTCCGCGCGGAAGACCTGAAGCCCGGCGTCCCGCCCGTCGGGAGCGAAGACGCGCGCGCCTTCGTCGATCACAACATCAACTCCGCCGCGCTCGTCGCCGCCCTGCGCGAGGGGCGCGAGAGTTTCCGCGCCGTCGTCTTCCTCCCGTACCTCTACGGCACGACGCTCCGCGGCGTCACGGCGGTCGCCGACCGCGCCTGCCTGCAACCCTGCCTGCACGCGGAGGCATACGCGCACCTCCCGGCGGTCGCCGAAAATTTCCGCAGCGCGCGCCGCGTCCTCTTCAACTCCGAGGGCGAGCGCGAGACGGCTCTCAAACTCTTCGGTCCCGGCATCCACGCGCGCAGCCGACTCGTCGGCGAGGGCGTCGAGACGACTCTGACCGAGGAGACCCGGATCGACGACGCGCTCCCCGCCGAGCTGCGAGGGGCGCGCTTCGTCCTCTACCTCGGCCGCCGCGACGCGACGAAGAACGTCGATCTGCTCCTGCGATCCTTCCGCCGCTTCCGACAAATTTCCGACAGCGGCGATCTCAAGCTCGTCCTCGCGGGGGCGGGGCGCGATTCGTTCGACGCTCCCGACGAAGGCGTCCGCGATCTCGGCGTCGTCGATGACGCGACGAGGAACGCGCTGCTGCGCGCGGCGCGCTCTCTCTTCCAGCCGAGCCGCAACGAGAGTTTTTCGCGCGTGATGATGGAGGCGTGGCTCGCCGGGCGCCCCGTCGCCGCGCACCGCGACTGCCCCGCCACCGCCATCGCCGTCGAGCGCGCGCAGGGCGGCTGGCTCGCCGCGACCGAAGAGGAGTGGGCGCGCCTCTTCTCAATCGTCGCCTCCGCTTCAGAAGAAGAGTTGCGCGAAGTCGGCGCGCGCGGTCGCGCTCACGCGCGCGAGCACGCCGACTGGGACAAGGTGATCGACCGCTACGAAGAAGTGTTCGCGGAACTCGACGCCGAAGCGGCGCCGAAGCGGGCGGCGCGGCGCGGCGCGCTGCGCGCGGTTCATCAACTCCTCCCCGACGCCGTCACCGGCGACGCGATCACGAACCACGCGCTCGCGATCCGAGACTACCTGCGCGACCGCGGCGTCGAGTCCGACGTCTTCGCGAAGCGCGTCGAGGCGGGGGTGGCTGGCGAGGCTCGGCTCTTCGACGAGCGTGCGCTCGACGCTGGCGCGGGGCTCGTCTACCACCACTCCATCGGCTCGGAGGTGACCGCCCCCGCGCTCGCGCACGCGGGCGCGAAGTGTCTCGTCTACCACAACGTCACGCCCGCGCAGTTTTTCGCGCCGTACCGGCCGGGCTTCGCGTGGCTGCTCGAAGCGGGGCGCGCTTCCCTGCGCCGCCTCGCGCGCCACTTCCCCTGCGCGGTCGGCGACTCCGCCTTCAACGCCGCGGAGCTCGCCGCCGCCGGCTTCGACTCTCCCGGCGTGCTCCCCATCATCGTCAGCCCCGACAAGTGGAACGTCGAGCCCGACGAGGATTTGATGAGAGGCTTGCAGGACGGTCGCACGAACCTGCTCTTCGTCGGGCGCTCGGCGCCGAACAAGCGGCAGGACGCGCTCGTCCGAATTTTCGCCGAGTACCTCAAGCTCGATCCTTCCGCGCGGCTCACCCTCGCGGGCGAGGCGCGCGCCTCCGATCCGTACTCGCGGGAGCTCGCGCGGGAGATCGAACGGCGGGGTCTCTCGCAATCCGTCACCCTCACCGGCAAGATCGCCGACGCCGCGCTGCTGGCTTACTACCGCACGGCGCACCTATACTTGTCGGCGAGCGAGCACGAGGGCTTCGGCGTCCCGCTCGTCGAGGCGATGTGGTTCGACGTGCCCGTCCTCGCGCGCCGCAGCACGGCGGTCACACAAACGCTCGGCGACGCGGGCGCGCTCTACGACGCGGACGAAGCCCCTCCGGAGATCGCGCGGCTCGCGCACGATCTCGCGCGCGCGGACGAAGGCTTACGCCGCCGCGTCGTCGCCGCGCAGAGACTGAGGCGCGAGGCGTTCACGCCCGAGGCGCTGCGCCCCGTCCTCGACGAGCTGCTGCGCCGGATGGAGTCGGCGCACGCGCGGCGAGCCGAAGTCGCCTGAACTTTTCATCCGCCGCGCACGACGTTCAGCTTGAGCACGATCACGAACAACACCGCAGGCACGCAGACGACCGCGGGCGCAGTCTCGCAAGGTCGCGCGACCGCGCGCGGGCAGAACGACGCGCGACCGCCCGTGCTCGCCGTCGTCGTCCCCTGCTTCGACGAGGAGGAGGTCGTGCGCTCGACGGCCGCGCGCCTCGCCGCGCTGCGCGAGCGTCTGATCGCCGCCGCGAAGATAGACGCGGCGAGCTTCGTCTATTTCGTCGACGACGGGAGCCGCGACGGCACCTGGGCGGCGGTCGAGGAACTGCACCGCGCCGATGCGTCGATCAAGGGCTTGAAGCTCGCGCGCAACGTGGGGATGCAGAACGCGCTGCTCGCCGGGCTGCTCGGCGTCCTCGGGCACGCCGACTGCGCCGTGACGATCGACGCGGACTTGCAGCAGGACGAGCGGGCGATCGAGACTTTTCTGGATCGCTACGCGAGCGGCGTCCACGTCGTCTGCGGCGTGCGCCGCAGCCGCTCGACGGACTCGTGGCTCAAGCGCATGACGGCGAGCTTCTTCTACAACCTGATGAACCTGATGGGCGCGAAGATCACGAAGCACCACGCCGAGTACCGGCTGCTCTCCTCGAAGGCGCTCGCCGCGCTCGCCGAGTACCGCGAGAGCAACCTCTTCCTGCGCGGCATCGTCGCCGATCTCGGGCTCCGCACGGAGAACGTGGCTTTCGACGTGCGCCCGCGCGAGGCGGGCACGACCAAGCACAGCCCGCGCAAGATGATCGGGCTCGCCCTGGACGGCATCACGTCGTTCAGCGTCGTCCCCCTGCGACTCGTGACGGCGGCGGGCGCGCTCATCTTCCTCTTCAGCTGCGTGATGATGCTCATCTACCTCTACCAGAAGTACGAGGGCGAGACGCTGCCCGGCTGGGCGGGCACGACCATCCCGATCTACTTCCTCGGCGGCGTGCAGATCATGTTCCTCGGTCTGGTCGGCGAGTACGTCGGCAAGATTTACAAGGAGGTCAAGGCGCGCCCGCGCTACATCAGGGACGAGGAGCTGTTCTGAGTCGCCCCGAATAGACTCAAGTCAGAACCGCCTGCGGTAGCGGGCGGGGTATTCAATTGCGGAATGCGGAATGCGGATTTCGGATTAGAAGGAGAAAGCTTAGATGCTTTTCAATCCGCGATCCGCAATCCGCAATCTCACAATCGGCAGACCCGCCCGCTTGCGGCAGGCGGTTCTGACAGGGAAGGTGCGCGTGAGAGAGATCGACCACAGATGAAGATCGTAATCCTGGGCGCGGGCGTCGCCGGGCTGAGC
>JAIVJC010000166.1:28355-47213 GCA_020200235.1 Acidobacteriota bacterium
ACCTCGAAGTCCACGAGGCGAGCGCGCAGGTGGGCGGGCTCGCGCGCAGCTTCCGCTGGCACGGCTTCGACTGCGACCTCGCGCCCCACCGCCTCTACACGACCGACGAAGACCTGCTCCGCGAGCTGCTCGCGCTCGTGCCGATGAAGCGCGTGCGCCGCCGCAGCCGGATTTACCTGCGCGGCAAGTGGATTCGCGATCCCGTCAACGCCGCCGAGATGGTCGTCCGCTTCTTCCCGCGCACGAGCCTGCACCTGGTCTGGCACTACCTCGTCCGGCACAACCGGCACGGCGAGGACAGCTTCGAATCTCTCGTGCTCGCGCGCTTCGGCGCGGGCCTGAACGATCTCTTCTTCAAGCCCTACTCGGAAAAACTCTTCGGCATCCCCGCGAGCGAAATCTCAGCCGACTGGGGGCGGCGCAAAATCCGCGTCGCCGGACTGCGCGACATGGTGCGCCGCCGCTCCAAACTCTACTTCCGGGACTTTCACTACCCGCGCGCGGGCGGCTACGGCGCGATCAGCGAGCGACTCTACTCGGAAGTTAAGGATTGCGTGCGGCTCGACTCGCGACTCGTCGGCGTGCGCCCCGCCACGGGCGGCGGCTACGAGTGCCGCTTCGCGGACCCCGCGGGCGCGGAGCGCACGGAAACTTTCGATCTGCTCGTCAACACGCTCCCGCTCAACCTGTTCGCGAGCCTCTTCGGTCTCGCTCTTCGCTTGCGCTTCCGCCCCGCGCGCATCACCTACCTGTTGATCGACCGCCCGCGCGTCACGGAGAACCACTGGTTCTACTTCGCCGACCGCGACTTCATGATCAACCGCGTCGCCGAGTTTAAGAATTTCGTCGACGACACGGCGCCCGCCGACAAGACCGTGCTCTGCTGCGAGGTGACAGACCTCAGCGACTTCTCGGTCGGGCGCGTCGTCGCGGAGCTGGAGCGCGCGGGCGTACTCGGCGCGGGCGAAGTGCTCGACTCGAAGGTGATCGAGCTGGCGCACGCCTACCCCGTCTACGATCGCGGCTACGAGGCGCAGATGGTGCGCGCGCGCGACTTCTTCTCGCAACACCCGCACGTGCATCATGTCGGGCGGCACGCGCAGTTCGCGCACAAGGACGTGGACGAGATTTTCGACGAGGCGAAGCGACTCGCCGGGCGCATCGTCTCGGACGGCGACTCACCCGCCGACGCTCTTGCGCCCGACTCGTGACCCGCGCCGCGACCAGATCGATAATCCTATCAACAGCACGACCGTGAGCGCGGAGACTATTGCGCCGTTCCTCGCGGCGGGCGCGCGGTAGCGCATCTCGACGCGGTGACGACCGGCGGGCACCGCGACGGCTCGCAGGAGATAGTCCGCGAGATCGACGCGCGCGCCCGCGCCGTCAACAGTCGCCTCCCAACCCGGATAAAAAATCTCGCTCACCACCAGCACCGACGGCGCCGTCGCGTCCGTCTCGACGACCAGGCGGCTCGGCTCGTACTCCGCGACGCGCGCCCCTCCCGCCGCCGCCTCGCCGCCCCGCGTCGCGGCGGCTGTCAGGCGCGGCAACTCTTCCTGCTTAACTTCGAGAAGAGCCGTCCGCCGCGGGTCGAAATCTTTTCCGCCCTCGCCGCGTATTCTGCGCAGCGCTTCCTCGCCGTCGACCGATTCGACTTCCCGGACGAGCCACGCGCGTGGCAGCGCGCGCGCGTTCCTCCAGACGACCGCGACGCCGTCGTCGTACTCCGCGCGCCAGCGAGCCGCGTCCAGAGTCGCCACGCCCGCGAGACTCTTTGAGATCGGGCGCGAACGCCCGGCGGACGAATCGTGCAGGCTCGCGCGCGAGACGTTGAGCGTCGCCGCGCCGTCAACGTTCACGATCTCGACGCGCGCGACGCGCACGCGTTCGCCGAGCGGCACGAGCGCGAGGTAGCGGTATGAGTCGAAGCTGTGAGGCTCGTCGCCGGGCGCAGAGTCGAAGACCGTCGCGAGGCGGTGGCGCGCGCCCGCGCGCACGTCCGCACGCTCGTGCGCCCACTCCGCCGTGTCGTCGCCCGCGCGCAGTTCCCTCTCGACGACTCGCCCCCCTTCGTCGGTCACGCGCAGTCGCGCGATCACGTCGCCGTCGCGGAGTTGAACTGAGTTCGACATCGTCGTCACGAGCGCGAGCGTGTCGCCCTCCGAGCCGCGGCTCGCTTCGAGCGAGAGTGTCTGTCGCGGCGCGAGCGCGACGCCGAGATCGCCCGCGGCGAACGTGACGCCGTTTTTGACGACGGCGCGCGGCGGTATTTTCGCGAGGTCCCGGTAGGCGACGAGGTGATCGGTGTTCAGCAGATCGAGGACGTGCGAGCGCGGGTCGAGGAGGTTCGCATCCATAGAGAAGCCGGGACGCGGGCTGACGCCGTCCGACCAGACGTTGCCGAGCGCGCGGCTGTAGCGCGCGAGGATCAGGTGCTCGAAGCCGCCGACGTTCTCGACGCCGTAGAGCGACGGCACGTTGGGTCCGTCAACGCGCGGCGCGGCGTCGAACTCTTCCACGTCCAAGTCGACGCGCAGGTAGGCGCGCGACGGCTCGCGCTTCCGTTCGCGCAGGAACCTGGTCGTCGCAGCCTCGGCGCGGAAGCGCGCGGGCTCTTTGGCGAAGAGGTGCCAGAAGTGGTAGCCCTCGATGAAGGGCTCGAAGAAGCAGGCGGCGGCGAGGGCGAGAGCCGCGAGCGGCGCGCGCCAGCGGTCGGATCGGACGCGCCACGCCGCCCACACCGCGCCCGACGCGAGCGCGACGAACACGGCTTTCCAGATCAGAAATTGCGCGCGCGGCAGACCCGTGTACCAGCCGTGCGTCAAGCCGGGTCCCGGCGGCTCGCCCGTCGCGCGCCACCAAAAGAAGCCGACGCACGCGACCGCGACGAGGCACGTGAGCGCTATGACCACATCGCTCACGTGGCGCTCACTCTTCAACGTCGCGCGTTCGAACGACGCGCGCGCCCCGTCCCAGCCATAGGCGGCGAGCACACTCAAGGCGAAGCCCCACTCGAAGGCGTGGCGCGAAGGGTAACGGAAGAGGTTGAGGAGCGGCACGCGGAAGAGCAGGCGACCGAGCGGCGTGCTCCCGCCGAGCATCAGCACGACGGCGGCGACGATGATCGCCGCCCAGAACGTGACGCGCGCGTCGCGCCCTCGCGGCGCGCGGAAGTGGCGCGCCACGCAGAAGAGCGCGAGGGCGAGCGCGAGCGGCGGCACGTAAGTCGTCACGTCCACGCCCTTGTCCATGTAGAGCGGCGCGACGAGCGTCCAGAGGGCGGAGCGCGGGCTGAACGAGCCGGAAGCGAAATACTCGTAGTCGATTACGGCGCGGATGCTGCGCCGCTGCGCGCGCAGCGTCTCAAGTATCTGGAACGCGCCGACGAAAGCGCCGCAGAGCGTCCCGCACGCGGTCACGGCGAGCGGCCGAAGTTTTCGTAGGAGCGGCGCGCGTGCTGACGGTGAAGGAAGATTTTCTTCCGTGTCGTGCGCGGCGAAGGAGAGGAACGCGCCGTAGGCGTTCGCGAGCAGCCCCGCGTAGAGGAAGCTCTGGCCGTGACCCGTCAGCACCGACATCGAGTAGGCGGCGGTCGCGCCGACCAGACACGGGACGAAGCGGTGTGTGCGCGCGCGCTCCGCCGCGACGAGCACGAGCGGCAGCCACATCAGCGCGTTCGTCTGCATCCCGCCGGTCGTGAGCGGCGAGACCATCACGCCGCCGTAGGCGAAACTGAGCCCGGCGAGCAGAGCGGCGACGCGGCTCCGGCCGATCTGTCGCGCGTAGGCGTAAGTGAACGCGGGCGCGAGCAGGAACGGCGCGAGGACGAAAAGCTCTTCGGCGTAGCCGCCCGGCAGGAGCGCGTAGCCCCACGTCAGCGGGTAGCCGAGCGCGAGCTGCGACATCGAGAGCAGCGGGTAGCCGGAGAAGACGGTCGGCGTCCACAGCGGGAGCGAGCCGGAGCGTATCGCGTCCCACGCGGCGGTGCGCAGCGGGTAGTTGTAGACGAAGGCGTCGCCGCCGACCAGGAGTTTCCCGCCGAAGAAGAGCCACGAGAAGAAGCAGACGAAGAAGAGCGCGAAGAGCGACATCACGCCCGCGTCCGCGCGCCGCGCGCGCCAACACTCTCGCAGAGTCGCGAGCTTCACGAGCTTGTCCCCGGCTTCTCTCCGACGAGGTCGGACTTGGTCTCGACGCGCCGGAAGTCGTAGATGACGAGACCCGCGATCAGGAGCAGCGTGAGGGCTGAGAGGTATGCGCCGCTGCGTGCGGCTGTCGCGCGGTAGCGCATCTCGACGCGGTGGCGACCGGCGGGCACGGCGACTCCGCGCAAAAGATAATCGGTCAGGCGTATCCGCTCCGGTCTCCCGTCAACGCTCGCCTCCCAGCCGGGGTAGAACAGCTCGCTCAAGACGAGGAGCGCCGGCGCCGCCGCGTCGGTCTCGACGACGATGCGCGCCGGCTCGTATGAGGCGACGCGCGCGGCGGCGTCTGGCGGCGGCGCGCCGCCCGGCAGCCGCGGCAACTCCGCGTGCGCGTCCTCGACGAGCGCGGTGCGCCGCGGGTCGAAATCTTTTTCGCCCTCGCCGCGGATGCGACGCAGAGCCTCCTCGCCGTCAACCGCTTCGGCTTCCGAGACGAGCCACGCGCGCGGCAGGGCGCGCAGGTTCTCGACGACGAGGACTCCGTCCCGCTCGTAAGATAAGCGCCAGCGCGCCGCGTCAAGATTCGTCGCGACTGCCGCGAGCGCCGTCGATTCTTTGCGCGCGGAGTCGTAAAGGCTCGCCTTCGAGAGGACGAGCCCCGCGCGCTCGGAGACGTTCACGATCTCGACGCGCGAGACGCGCACGCGTTCGCCGAGCGGCACGAGCGCGAAGTATCGGTGCGACTCGAAAGTGTGCGCCGCGTCGCCCGGTGCGGAGTCGAAGACGGTCGCCAGACGGTGGCGCGCGCCCGCGCGCACGTCCGCACGCTCGTGCGCCCACTCCGCCGTGTCGTCGCCCGCGCGTAGTTCCCTCTCGACGACTCGCCCGCCTTCGTCGTAGATGCGGAGACGCGCGACCGCCGCGCCGTCACGCAGGTCGGCGGAAGCCGTGAGCGTCGTGACGAGCGCGAGCCCGTCGCACTCCGCGGGCGCGCAGGCGAGTGAAACCGTCTCGCCGGGCTTGAGCATCCGTCCGAGATCGTCGCGCGAGAGCCGCACGCCGTCGCGCTCGACCACGCCAGCGTCGCGCGCGGGCGCGGGCGTGGTCGAGAGGTTCGTGAAGGTGATGACGTGCGTGGTGTTGAGCAGATCGAGGACGCGAGAGCGCGGCGAGAAGACGCTCGCGTCGGGCGCGCCGCGCATGTCGTAGCGCGGGTTGACGGCGTCCGCCCCGACGTTGCCGAGCGCGCGGCTGAAACGCTCCTGGGTCAACTGCTCGTAGCCCGCGACGTTCCGCAAGCCGAAGAGCGCGGTGCGGTTCGGCAGATCGAGCGCGGGTGGCGCGGGGTAGCCCGCGACGAAGAGGTTGACGCGCGTGTAAATCCGATTCTGTGCCGGCGCTCGCGTTTGCAGCCAGCGGACGGCTGGCGACGGCTCTTCGATCTGCGCTCGCGTCTTCGCGAACGGGAACCAGAAGTGCGCGCAGAAGACGTAAGGCTCGACGAAGCACGCGAGACCGATCGCGGACGCGAGCAACGCCGCGCGCGCGCGCGCCGCCGACTCGGCGGACTTCGCCGCGCGCCACAGCGCGAGGAGGAGCAGGCTCGCGAACGCGATCTTCCAGACGAGGTACGCCGCTTCCGTCTGCGCCGGGATGAGTCCCATGTCGAGGCCGTTGACGGGGCGGGGCTCGCGGCGCATCGCGTCGTCCCACCAGAGGAAGCCCGCGGCGGCGCACGCCGCGACGAGCAGCCACGCGACGACCGTCGAGTCACCGCGCGAACCGTCTTCACCCGCGCGCGCCTCTCCGCGCGGGGCTGGCACGTCTCCCTGCGGGGCGGGCGCGCCGTTCCTCAAGAGCGCGTCCCAGCCGTAAGCCGCGAGCACGCTTAAAGCGAAACTCCACTCGAAGGCGTGGCGCGAAGGGTAGCGGAAGCGGCTGACGACGGGCGTGTGGAAGACGAGCCAGTTGAGCGGCGTTGCGTCGCCGAGCATCAGCAGGAACGCGAGAGCGGCGACGCCCGCCCAGAAGAGGGCGCGCGCGTCGCGCCGCGTCGCGCGCGCGAGGCAGGCGGCGACGGCTAAGGCGAGCGCGAGCGGCGCGACGTAGGTCGAGACCTCTATGACGTGATGCGTCGGCGCGAGGAGAGAGCGCACGGCTTCGGTGAAACTGAAAGAGCCCTCGCTGAACACTTCGTAAGTTATTACGCCGCGCACGCTCCTCCGCGCGGCTCTCATCGTCTCGAAAATCTGGTACGCCGCCGCGCCCGCCGAGAGCGCGATCGCGCCGCACGCGACCGCGAAGGGACGCCAGCGCGACCACGAACGCACCCCGCGCGATTTGCCCGCGGGAGCTTCCCCTCCCTGTAATGAGTCGGGCGCGGCGACGCAGAGGAACGCGGCGTAGGCGGCCGCGACGAGACCGACGTAGAGGAACGACTGCGCGTCGCCGTTTAAGACTGACATCAGGTAAGCCGCGGTCGCGCCGACGAGACACTTCACGAAGGGGCGCGTCGTGCGCGCGCGCTCGACGGCGACGAGGACGAGCGGCAGCCACATCATCCCGTTCGTGCGCAAGCCCGTCACGCCGAGCTTGCTCGCCATCATGCCGCCGTAGGCGAAACTGAAGCCGGCGAGCAGCGCGGCGAGTCGGCTGCGACCGACTTCGCGCGCGTAGGCGTAGGTGAAGGCGGGCGCGAGCAAAAACGGCGCAAGCACGTAGAGCTGCTCAGCCCAGCGGATCGGCAGGAAGGCGTAGCCCCACGCGAGCGGGTAGGCGAGCGAGAGCTGCGACATCGAGAGCAGCGGGTAGCCCGCGAGCACCGCGGGCGTCCACAGCGGCAGCTCGCCGCGCCTGATCGCGTCCCACGCCGCGGCGCGCAGCGGCTGCGAGTAATAAAATGAGTCGCCCGCGACGAGGAACTTCCCCGCGAGCAGCGTCGGCGCGAAGAAGGCGAGGAAGAAGACCGCGACGACGGAGAGCGCCGCCGCGTCAGCGTGCCGTTCGTGCCAAAGACTTCTTAGTCTCTCCATTAACATCCAAGCCCGCGCGCGTCACACGCGTCGCGACCGCAGCCGCGCCTCGCGTCGTGCGTCTGATCGATCCTTCACCGCGCGTCGAAGCACCTGTTATCCTATAGCCCTTTGATTACGTCAATGACTTCTCCCCTCCAAGCCGCTGGGGCGCGGCGCTTGATCTACCTGGCGCTCGCGCTCGTCGCGTGGTGCGTCATCTACGCGCGCGCCGCGGAAGTCTTCGCGCCCGACGGCGTCTACGTCCAGCCTTTCAACTCCGACAGCGCGCTGCCCGTGTTGATGGCGAACGACCCGGTCGTCGATCCTTTCCGCACTTACCTCTACGGTCAGGATCAGATCGGCGCGTGGCACCTGCTCCCGCTCCAGTTGATCCAACGCGCGACGGGCTTCGCGTGGACTCCGCGAGGCGTCTTCCGCGTGCAGCTCTTCTGGCTGCTGCTGAGTCTGCCGGCTCTCGCTCTGCTCGCGCCGCGCGCCGCCGCGCTCGCCGCCTCGCTCTTCACCGCCGTCCTCTGCCTGCACCCGACCGTCAGCCACTACCTCTTCGTCCTCAACCAGCGATACAGTTGGCACACGACCGCGCTCCTCTTCGCCTGGTGGGCTCTCAGAAGACTCTGCGCGCGACAGCTCGGCGCGCAAGTGTGGGGGGCGGACGGCGCGACGCGGCTCGCCGTCAGTCTCTTCACGTCGTTCTTCTTCTGCCTGCTCGCGACGTGGAACTCGGCGCTGAGCGTGCCCGTGCTGCTCGCGCTCCTCGCGCTCGAAGCCGTGCGCGCGCGACTGCTCGCCCGCGAAGCCCCGCGCGCGACGCGACTCTACCCGACGCGGCTGCTCGCGTGCGCGCTGCCCGTCGTCGCGGCGCTCGTCGTCGAGCGGCTGCTCAAAGCCAACTACCACCGCCACGCGCTGAAACACTTCGGGCGGGACTTCCGCACGCCGACCTCGATCGACTGGGGCTACCTCTTCGTCAACTTCAAGGCGCAGGCGCACAACCTCCTCGCCGCGCCCGCGTGGTGGCTCACGCTCTTCGCGCTCTTCGCCGCCGCGCTCCTCGGCTACCGCCTGCTGCGCTGCTTCGCGCGCGACCCGCGCGGCTTCGGATCGGACTTCTGCCGCGGCGGCGCGCGCCTCGATCTCTCGATCCTCGTCGTCGGCTGCTCGGCGGTCGCGCTCTTCAACTTCGCGGGCTCGCTCCTCTTCCTCTGGATGCGACTGAACGCCAACGCCCCTCGCTACCTCGCGCCGACGCACCTGTTCGGCGCGTTCGCAGGTCTCGTCGCGTTCTGCCTCTTCGTCACGTCGTCGGCGAGGGTGCGCGCCGCGCGCCGCGCCGTCTTCCCCGCGCTCGCCGTCGTGTGCGTGATCGCCCTGGCGCTGAAGTTCCCGCCCGTCCGCAAAAATCCCGAGTACGAAAATTTGCAAAGGGTCGCGGCGGGACTCGCCGAACGCGCGCCCGGCGCCGTCCTGCTCGGCGGCTACTGGGACACTTACGTCTTCGCCGCCCTGCGACCCGAAGCGCGGTTCACGCCCGTGCCCGCCGAAGATCAACTGCTGCGCACGCCGTGGACTCCCGAACTGCTCCGGCAGTCGCGCGAGGCCGTCGTCGTGCATCACGCGATCCCGCCATCGGCGGAGATCGAGACGCCGCCGCCGTACGACACTTTCGGCGACGGGCAAAACCCGCCGCCCGAGATCAGACAGTACGGCGCGACCCTGCGCGCGGTGACGCCGCGCTGGTACGAGGGCGGCGGCTACGTCTTCACGCTGTACCGCAACGAGAGTCTCGGCGGGGCGGGCTCGAAGTCGGCGCGACGCCGAGCCGCGTGGAAGTCTGCGCGCCACGCGGTGCTTGTCTTCCTCGCTTACGCGCTGCTCTTCGCGACGTTCTTCGCGCCCGTCGTCCTGACGGGTCGTCTGCTCGCGCCCGGCGACGGCGCACGCCAGTACGCGCCGAACTTCTTCGTCCCGCGCGTCTGGTGGGAGACTCTGGTCAGGGGCGGCGCGCCCGCCTTCGCCGATCCGCAGGTGATGACGTGGTACGCGCCGCGCCTCGTCTGCCAACTGCTGCCCCAGGGCTGGAACCTCTTCATGCTCTCGGCTTACGTCCTCGCCGCGAGCTTCACCTACGGCTACGTCTTCCGCCTGACGCGCTCGCGCCTCGCCGCCGCCGCCTCGGGCACGACGTTCGCGCTGTGCGGCTTCATGATCGTGCACGCGGTTCACGCCACGATCATACACGCCGCCGCGTGGGTGCCGCTCTTCGTCTGGTCGCTCGAAGAGTTGCGGCGCGGCGGCGGCGCGCGGCGCGCGCGCCTCTGGTTCGTCGCCGGCGCTGTCTCGGTCGCGCTCTGCGCGCTGGCGGGTCACCCGCAAATCTTCGCTTACGCCGTCTGCCTCGGCGTCGCCGCCGCCGTCTTCAACTCGGGTCGCGCCGCCTTCGGGAGGGCGCGCTACCTCGCGCTCGTCGCCGCGCTCGTCGCACTTGGCGCGGGGCTCGCCGCGCTCCAGCTCGTGCCGACCGCCGAGCTCGCGCGCCTGAGCGTGCGTTCCGCGCTGAACTTCGACACGTTCACGATGTACCAGCTCCCGCCCGGTCAACTGCCGACCTTCTTCTTCCCGTTGATCTACGGCGGCGCGCCGAAAACTTTTTACGGGCTCCCCTATTCCGGCGCGTGGGGATCGGAAGACGCCGGCTGGAACGCGAGCGAGGTGACGGGCTACGTCGGCGTGCTGCCGCTCATGCTCGCCGCGCTCGCCGTCGTCGCGCGCCGGCGGCGCGGGCTCGCGCTCTTCTGGTGCGGGGTCGCCGTCGTCGCGCTGCTCCTCGCGCTGGGGAGCGCGACGCCGCTCGGCGTCTTAACTTACCACCTGCCCTTCATCAACAAGTTTCGCGTGCCGGGGCGACACCTCCTCGAACTCTCTTTCGCCGTCAGCGTGCTCGCCGGCTTGGGCGTCGGCGCCGCCGCGCGCGGCGGCGTGACGGCGCGGCAGACGGGGCGCGCCGTCGCCGCCCTCTGCGCGCTCGCCCTCGCGTCGCTCGCCGCCCTCGCGCTCTTTCGCGCCGACTTCGAAGCACAGGCGCGCGGCGTCGCGGGGCACGCCGTGAGTCTCGCCCCCTGGAAGAATGCGGCGGTGTGCGTGCCGCTCTTCGTGCTGCTCGCGTCCGTCGCGGCGACGTGGTGGTGGTCGCGCCGCACAGCGTCGCGCGCGCGCTCTGCCGTGTTGATAGGCGTCCTCGTGTGCGACCTCGCGAGCCTCGGCTGGTTCTCCGAGTGGCGCAAGGAATCCCCGACCGCCGCGACGCTCCTCGCGCCGCCGCCCTCGGCACTCCGGCTGCGCGCCGCGCTCGCCGGCACAGGGCAGCGCGCGCTCGCCGTGCGCGGCAGCGGCGGCACGTTCGACGAGACCCCGCCCGAACTCTCGAGAGTGTGGAGGGTGCCGAGCGCGGGCGGCTACGGTCCGCTCATGATCGCGCGCACGAGCCGCCTGCTCTCGATCCTCCCGCACGGCGCGGTGGTGGGCGCGTGGGCTGAACCTTCGGATCGCGCCCTCGATGTGTTCGCCGTGCGCTACGTCACCGTCCCGCGCGAGACGCCGGGCGCGAGCGCCGACGACGCGCCGGGCGCCGAGTCCGATCTCAACCTCAACTTCGGGAAGTCCTGCGGGGCGACCAGGGAGAGCCTGCGCTTCGCGCCGCCCGCGCCCGTGCGCGCCACGCACCTGCGGACGGTGAGCCTGCTCTTGTGCTCCGCCGGAATCGCGGACGACGCGCCCGTGCTCTCGATCACGCTCACAGACGCCGCGGGTCGCCGCACGGATTTACGTCTGCTCGCCGGTCGTGACTCGTCAGAGTGGGCTTACGACTGCCCGGACGTGCGCGCGGGCGTGCGCCACCGACGCGCGCGCGTCTCCGACTCGTTCCCGACCGAGCGCCCCGGCGGGTCGTGCGAAGGTCACGACTACGCGAGCGAGTTGGCGCTCGCGTCGGCAACCGAGATCAGATCGATCGAGATGCGCTGGGCGGGCGGCGGCGACGCCGCACTCGTCTTGAAGAGGCTCACGCTGGAAGACCGCGAGCGCGGCACGAGATACCACGTCACCCCCGTCCCCCTCCACCTTAACGACGAGGCGCGCTGGCGACTCTTCGCCGAAGAGGGCGGCGCGCTCGTCTACGAGAATTTGCGCGCGCGCCCCCGCGCGTGGCTCGCCCCGGAAGTCGTCACCCTCGACGCGGACGAGGCGCTCGCTGCCGTCAAGACCTCGCGCCTGCCCGACGGGCGCGCCTTCGACGTGGACGGGCAGGAGGCGCACGTCTTCCAGACCGACTACGCGCTGCGCGGCGTCGCGGTGCCCGCCGGGCGTCACGACGTGCGGTTCGAGTTTCGCCCGCGCAGCTTCCGCGTGGGTCTCGTCGTCTCTCTGCTCTCGCTCGCCGCGCTCGCGATCTTCGTCTCGCCGTTCAACCCGCTCCCGAGCGCGCAGCCGCGTCGCGCGCGCCGCACGCGCCGCCGTCTCGCGCCGCGGCTCGCGCGCTCGATTGCCGCGCTCGTCGAAGGCGACTACTCGCAGAAGTCGCGGCGCGAGCGCGTGATGCTGTCGGCGCTCGTCTTCCTGTACCCGCTCGTCTATCTGTGCAACCAGATCGTGCGCGTCGACGGGCGCTACACGGGCGTGGACAACGACTTCGGCTACTGCTACTACGACTACAAAGTTTACCTGCTCGACAACCTGAGCCGCCTGCGCTTCCTGCTCTGGTCGCCCGCCGAGGGCGCGGGCTACCCGTTCTACTCGTCGCCGTTCCCCGGCGCGTTCTACCCGCTCAATCTATTACTCGTCGCCTTCTACCGGCTCGCGGGCGGCTACACTCAGTACGATCATCAGGTCTTCACGATCTTAGGCATCTCCGTCTTCGCGCTCGGTCTCTTCCACTGGCTGCGACTCTTCCCCTTCTCCTTGCGCGCCGTCCTCTTCGCCTCGCTCGTCATGTCGGCGAGCTTCAAGGTGACGGAGACGGTGCGCTTCGCGAACTCCGTTCAGGTCGCCGCGTGGTACCCGTGGATACTCTTCGCCGTCACGCAAATATTTCGCGCTCCGACGACGCGGCGAGCCGTGAAGTACGGGCTGCTGCTCTTCGCCTTCCTCGTCTGCCACTTCACGGGCGGCTTCCCTTACTTCGTCTACTACTCGCTCTTCCTCGTCCCCGTCTACCTGCTCGTCTTCCTCGTGCCCGCGCTGCGCCGCAGGCTCTGGCGCCAGCCCGTCGGCGACGTGCGCTCGTCGCTCGCCGTCATCGTCGCGTCGGGCTTCGCGGCGCTCCTCCTGTGCGCCCCGTACCTCTACCAGACGAGCCGCCTGGTCGGAGAGACTTTCGACCGCGGCGGCTTCGACTACGCGACCGAGCACGAGTTCCTCCCCCTGCACACGCTCGGCTCGCTCCTCTTCCCGCCCGCCTCGCAGCCCGAAGGCTGGTACTACTTCGGTCTCGCGGGCTTCCTCCTGCTGCTGCTCTACCTCTTCGACGCGCGGGGCGATGCGAACGCCTCGGCGTGGTACCGGGATCACCGGATCAAAATTTTCTTCGTCGCGTGGATCGCTTTCGTCAGCTACGTCACCTACGGCCGCCACTCTTACCTGTTCGCGCTGCTCTTCAAGGTGATGCCTCTCGGCGTGCTACGCCCTCGCGCTCGCCGCGCAGCTCTACCTGTTCCGCCACCGGCTCTACGACTTCTACTGGGCGCGGCTCGGCGACTTCGCCCACGTGCGCGGCAAAGAGGCGCAGTTCATCATCGCGGGCTTCGTCTCGTTCCTCGCCATCGCGGTCGTCCTCGCACTCGCCCGCGCGCGCCTCTTGCGCTCGACGCTCGCGCCGCCGCTCATACTCGCCGCCCTCGTCTTCACGACCGCGCTCGACACGCGCCCCGTCGGCTCGCAGATGTGGACGTACCCGGCGGCGATGACCGAAAGAAAACGGCTCGACGTGGCGCGGCAGATTCGTAACTCGTTCAGCCTGCCGCGCTCGGACGCGCCCGGGCAGCTCCCCATCACGGGCGAGTTCGGCGTCGGCGTGCTGCGCAAGTGGTACTTCGCGCGCTACAACAATTTCCTCGCGTGCACCGGAGGCGAGCCCGAGGCGCGCCGCAAGCTCCTCGGCGTCAACGACGGTCAGAAGATTTTCCTCTCGCGCTCGATCGCGCACGAGACCGTCGGCGCGTTCCTCGAAGACTCCGCGCGCTTCCGAGCCTCCGCGCGCGTGACCGCCTACAACGGCGACGCCCTCGCGCTCGACGTCGACGCGCCCGCCGCGGGGTTCGTCAGCTTCATCGACAACTGGGATTCCGGCTGGCGCGCGACCGTCGACGGCGAGCCCGCCGCGATCGAGTTACTCTTCGGCACGTTCAAGTCGGTGCGCGTCGAGGCGGGCGCGCACCGCGTCGCGTTCGAGTACCGGCCGAGATTCTTCGGCTGGCTCGCGGCGCGCGACTGAGTCGGAACCGCCTGCCGCAAGCGGGCGGGGTATTCAATTTCGGAATGCGGATTTCGGATTGCGGATTAGAAGGAGAGAGCTTAGATGCTTTTCAATCCGCAATCCGCAATCCGCAATCTCACAATCGGCAGACCCGCCCGCTTGCGGCAGGCGGTTCCGACAGGGATCGATGAGAGAGTCGCACGACATATACGCTGACACGCGGGCTGATCAGCAGCCGGGTGCGGAGGGAGTTAACCCGCGCCGCGCCCTCGCGCACGCCTCCGCCGTCGTGTCGCTCTACGCGCTCTTCTTCGCGATCTTCTTCTCGCCCGTCCTGCTCACGGGAAAGCTCCTCGCGCCGGGCGACGGCGTCAACTTCGCCGCGCCGTTCTTCTACGCCGAGCGCACGCTCTGGCAGCCGCTCCTCTGGGGCGGCTACCCGCAGGCGGCAGACCCGCCCGTGATGACCTTCTCGCCAGTCGCGTGGCTCTTCCACGCGCTCTTTCACTCCTTCAACGCCTTCGTCGTCTCGGCTTACGTCATCGCGGCGAGCACGACTTACGGATACGTCAACCGCTTGACGCGCTCGCGCCTCGCGGCGGCGGTCGGCGGGCTGGTTTACGGCGCGGGCGGATTCCTCATGGCGCATCAGGGGCACGTCTCGATGATCCACACGGTCGCGTGGGTGCCGCTCATCTTCTGGTCGCTCGAAGAGCTGCGGCGCGGGGCGTCGGCGCGCTGGTTCATCGCGGGCGCGGCGGCGGTCGCCGCGTGCGGGCTCGAAGGTCACTTCCAAATCTTCCCCTACGCGCTCGGTCTCGCCGGGCTCTACTGCATTGCGACCGGCTGGCACCCGGCGCCGCACAGGTGGCGGCGGCTCGTGCTGCTCTTCGCCGTGCTCGTGCTCGGCGTCGCGGGAACGGCGGTTCAACTCGTCCCCGCCGCGGAGTTGACGAACCTCGGTCAGCGCGTCGAGATGACTTATGCGGAGTTCAACTCGTTCTCGCTCCCGCCCCACCACCTCGCGCGCGTCTTCTTCCCCTACGCCTTCGGCGGCGCGCCCGGCTCCGTCTACGGTCAGAACTATTTCGGCGAGTGGGCTCCGCCCGCGGGCGGCTGGGGTCCGACGGAACTCGCCGTCTACGTCGGGCTGACGACGCTCGCGCTCGCCCTCGCCGGGGTAGTCGCGCGCCGACGCGACCGCGTGGCGTGGTTCTGGGCTGGCGCTGGTCTGCTCGCGCTCCTGCTCGCCATGGGCGACGCGACGCCGCTCGCGCGCGTCGTCTTCCGTCTCCCCTACTACAACAAGTTTCGCGCGCCCTCGCGCCACCTCTTCGAGTTCGCGCTCGCCGCAGCCGTGCTCGCGGGCTACGGCATCGCCGCCGTGTGTCAGAGAGTTGACGGAGCGCGTCTGCTGCGGCGCGCGCTCGCGTGCGTCGGCGCGCTCGTCGTCCTGAGTCTCGTCGCGCTTCAGTTGACGGTCGGTCGATTCGAACCAGCCGCGGCGGAGCAGGGCGTCGCGCGTCTGACATTCCTGCCGTGGCACAACCCGGCGACCGCCGTGCCGCTCGCCGTCTTCGTCGTCGTGTGCGCCGCACTACTCTTCTGGTCAGCGCGCACGCAGTCGCGCGCGCGCCGCGCGCTGCTGCTCGCGGTCGTCGTCATGGACTTGTCGAGCTTCGCGTGGTTCTACGAGTGGCGCGCGACCGCGCCCGACGCGCGACAGCTTTCGCCGCCCGCCGAGTCTGTGCGCTTCGTCGAAGAGGCGCGTGCGACTCGTCAACGAGTGCTTCCCCTTCGCGGCGCGCTCACGCCGCGCGAAGGGTTGCCGCCCAACGTCTCGCTGCTGTGGGGCGCGCCGAGCGCGAGCGGCTACAGCGGTCTCATCCTCGCGCGCACGAGCCGCCTGCTCGAGATGTCGAACGACGGCAACGTCGCAGGTCAGTGGCACGACTCTGCGAACCTCAGCCTCGATCTCTTCGCCGTTCGCTACGTCTTCGTGCCGCGCGAAGAGACTGCGCCCGAACTCCAAGCCGACGATCCGGCGAGCGATGACTTATCGAACAACGATCCGGCGGTGACCAGCTTGAACGGCGTTGACTCGGAGACAGGCGGCGTCGCGTGGGACAGCGCCGATCTCAACCTCGCGCTCGGCAAGGGCTGCGACGCCGCGCGCCCCGACGCGGCGGAGTTCGCGCTCGCGACTCCCGCGCGCGCTCATTCGGTCGCGCTCGTCTCGGCGCTCGCCTGCTCGGCACACATCGCGGACGGCACGACAGTCCTTCGCGTCACGGCGAGCGACGCCGCGGGTCGCAGCCGGACGATCGACTTGCGCGCGGGCGCGGACACTTCCGAATGGGCGCACGACTGCGCGGACGTGCTGCCGACCGTCGCGCACAAACGCGCTCGCGTCTTCGAGAGCTTCACGGTCGAGCGCGCCGCGGCGCGGTGTGAGGGTCACTCCTACGTCGCGCGCGCGCGCTTCGATCAGCCAATCGACGTGAAAACTTTGCGGCTCGAATGGATCGGCGGGCGCGGCTCCGCGGACGTGAAGAAGATCAGCCTGCTCGACGAAGCCTCGGCGCGCTCGACGCCCGTCCGCGCTTCCAGTCGCGCGCTCGACGGGGCGCGCTGGCGTCGCGTCGCCGACGCGGGGCGCGTCACCGTCTACGAGAATTTGCGCGCGCGCCCCCGCGCGTGGCTCGCCCCGGAAGTCGTCACCCTCGACGCGGACGAGGCGCTCGCTGCCGTCAAGACCTCGCGCCTGCCCGACGGGCGCGCCTTCGAAACTATCCGGGCTGGCGCGCGAGCGTCGACGGGCAGGAGGCTCGCGTCTTGCAGACAAACTACTCGCTGCGCGGCGTGCGCGTGCCCGCGGGCGATCACGCGGTCGAGTTCACTTTCGCGCCGCGCAGCTCCCGACTCGGCGCGCTAGTGAGCCTGTGCGCGACACTCGCGACCGCGCTCGTCGCGCTCTGGCTAGCGCGAGGGCGGAGGCTGGGTGTTGATGATCAGTCTTCCTGATCGGGCGGCGCGCCGGGTCTGAGCGCGAGGTGGTTGCCGCAGACGAGTGCGTCGAGCGAGGTGCTGAGGAAAGTCTCGGCGGCTTCCGCAGGGGTGTTGACGATGGGCTGCCCTCGGACGTTGAAGGAAGTGTTGAGGACGACGGGAACGCCCGTCAGCTCGCCAAAGGCATCGATCAGACTCCAGTAAAGCGGGCACTCGGCGCGCTCGACCGTCTGCACGCGCGCCGTGCCGTCCGCGTGCGTGACGGCGGGGACGCGCTCGCGCATCTCTGATCGCACCGGACAGACGCGCGTCATGAAAGGGTTCGCGCGCGCATGTTCAAAATATTCGTCGGCGCGCTCGGCGAGGACTGAAGGGGCGAAGGGGCGGAACGGCTCGCGGAATTTGATCCGCGCGTTGACGATCTCTTTCATCTCCGCGCGGCGCGGGTCTGCGAGGATCGAGCGCGAGCCCAGGGCGCGCTGCCCGAACTCCATCCGACCCTGAAACCATCCGACGATCTTCCCGCCGGCGAGCAGCCGCGCGGTCGCGCGAGCCGGATCGTCGATCCTTTGCGCGGGGAGACCGGCGGCTCCGAGCGCGGCGATTATTTCCGCGTCGTCGTACGAGGGCCCGAGCGCGGCGGTCTTCAACTCTTCGCGTTCGAGCCCGCCGGTCGCCTTGAGGTGCGCGAGGTACGCCGCGCCGAGGGCGACGCCCGCGTCCGAGGCGCAGGGCGGCACGTAGAGTTCATCGACGAGCCCTTCGATCAAGAGCCTCCCGTTCGCGAGCGAGTTCATCGCCACGCCGCCCGCGAGACACAAGCGCCGCTCGCCCGTCTCGGCGGCGAGGCGGCGCGCGCGTTCCGAGATGACGCGTTCGAGCTGCCGCTGCACGGACGCGGCGAGGTCTCGGTAACGCTGCGGGATGTCGCCGTCAGGGTTAACTAACGCGGGACCGAAACGCTCGACGAGCTTGCGGCTGTAACGCGTGCGCCCGGCGCGCTGGAACGCGAAGTAGCTGAGATCGACATCGTAGCCGCGCGGAGTCGACCAGAATATTTTTTCGACCTCTCCCGCGTAGCGCGGCTCGCCGTAAGCCGCGAGCCCCATCACCTTGTACTCGTCGCTGAAGGGCTCGAAGCCGAGGTACTCGGTGAAGGCGGAGTAGACGTGACCGAGCGAGAGGGGCCAGTCGATGCTCCCCGTCTCGGTCAGTCTCAACCCGCGCCCCGCGCCCCACGCGCCCGACTCCCAGTCGCCGACGCCGTCGAGGGTTAAGACCGCAGCCGACTCGAAGGGCGAGGCGTAGAAAGTGGAAGCGGCGTGGCAGAGGTGGTGGTTGAAGCGGAAGACCCGTCCCGCGTAACCGATTCTCTCGCGCAGGTCTTGCTCGATGCCGTTCATGCGGCGCGCGAGCCGCCGGTTCGAGCCGAAGAGGCGGAGCGCAGAGGCGGGGTGGCGCGCGGCGTAGACGCCCTTCGAGAGCAGCTTGCGGCGCGGGTCGAAGCCGTAGCCGACCGCGCAGAGATCATCCGCGGTGATGCCCGCCTGCCGCAGGCAGAACTCGACGGAGCGCGCCGGGAACGACGGATCGAACTTGCGGCGCGAGAAACGCTCCTCCTCGGCGGCGGCGACGACGCGACCCGACTCGACGACGACCGCCGCCGCCTCGTGCCGACCGTAACAGATGATGCCGAGGGCGTAACCCATTTTTCGTAGAGCGAACTTTTATACCGTAAACCGCGGGCGAACCCAACGCGCACGCAGCCGCCGGGGAGCCATTTTTTCGCGGCGGCGGGGATAATTTTCCAACCCGCGGCACGCCTCGCGCGTCTAAGCCCTACGGAAGAGACAGTGTTTATTGACAACGGGCGGCGCGCAGGATAGATTAGAAAGGGTCGGGCTCGCGACCTCAGCCGCGTGTCGCAAGCCCCGAAGCGAGTAGCCCCGGCTCTCTCAAGAACACAAGCTACGGCAAAGACATTTCCCACCGTTTAGAAGTCCGGAGTAACACCGATGCGTAAGTTTTTCACGACCTGTTGCCTGCTCGCCATTTTCGCCGCCGCCGCGCTCGCGCAATCGCAGACTGCGCCGACGCTGCGCGTGGTGACGGAAGACCCGAACCTGCCGTCCGAGCTCTTCTACGGCAACGTCAAGGTCAAGCCCGTGCGCCTGCGCCCCGGCACGAACCAGCGCATCAC
>JAIVJC010000167.1 GCA_020200235.1 Acidobacteriota bacterium
GAGAGACGACCTTCGCACAGCATCGCGCGGACGTCATCAGGTGGATCGCGGACACTCCCGCCTCGCTGCGGCGTGTTGAAGACGCGCAGCCGCGCGCGTAAAGTAGTCGGAAGCTTTTGTCACAGACTTGGAAGATGAGCCGACACCACGAACAGCCCGACCGTAAACAGCGCGCGCGCACCGCCGCGTCCGACGCGGACGTGCTCGCGCGCCTGAGGGAGATCGTCGGAGCGGAGAACGTGCTGGTTGACGGCGAGCGCGTCGAGCCTTACGCGCAGGACGCGGTGAAGGAAAAATTCCCGCCCGAAGCCGTCCTGCTGCCCGCGAGCGCGGCGGAGGTCTCGGCGATTCTGAAGCTCGCGAACGAGCGCCGCTTCCCCGTCACGGCGCGCGGCGGCGGCGTCGGCTACACGGGCGGCGCGGTGCCGGTCGAGGGCGGCGTCGTCGTCGGGACCGACCGGATGAACCGCATCCGCGAGATCAACGCCGACGATCTGTACGTCGTCACCGAGCCGGGCGTGACGACCTACGCCTTGCAGCAGGCGGTCGAACCCCGCGGGCTCTTCTACCCGCCCGATCCTGCGTCTTACAAAAACTCATTCGTCGGCGGCAACATCGCGGAGAACGCGGGCGGCATCCGCTCGGCGAAGTACGGCGTGACGAAGCATTACGTGCTCGGCTTGGAAGTCGTGCTGCCCACGGGCGAGATCGTCCGCGCGGGCGGGCGCACGACGAAGAACGTCGTCGGCTTCGACCTGACGGGGCTCTTGTGCGGCTCCGAGGGGATGCTCGGCATCATCACCGAGGCGACGCTCAAACTCCTGCCCCTGCCCGAAGCGACGCGCACCGTGCGCGCCACGTTCCGCACGATGCGCGAGGCGTGCGCGTGCGTCCCCGCCTTCAACCGCGCGAAGGTCGTGCCCGTCGCGGTCGAAGTGCTCGACCGCAACTCCATCGAGGCGGTCGAGACGGAGTTCGCCTTCGGCTTCGGCGCTGAAGCGGGCGCGCTCTTGCTCGTCTCGGTTGACGGGCACGCCGAAGATGTCGAGCGCGACTCAAAGATCGTCGAGCGGGTCGTCAAAGATGGCGGCGGCTTCGACGTGGTGCGCTCCCGTTCGCGCGAGGAGGAAGAAAAACTCTGGGACGTGCGCCGCGCGCTCTCGCCCGCGATCAAAAAGTTCGGCACGATGAAGTTCAACGAGGACGTGGTCGTCCCGCGCTCGCGCGTCCCCGAGCTGGTCGAGCGCGTCGTCCGTGTCGGCGAGAGGTACGACACCTTCGTCGTCAACTTCGGTCACGCCGGAGACGGCAACATCCACGTCAACTTCATGTGCGACCGCGACGATCCAGCCGCGATGAAGCGCGCGCGCGAAGCCGTCCGCGAAGTCTTCGCCGTCGCGATTGATTTGGGCGGCACGATCAGCGGCGAGCACGGCATCGGCTACGTCAAAGCCCCGTACCTCTCGATGGCGTTAGACGCCCCGACCGTCGAGATGATGAAGCGGATCAAGCGCGCGCTCGACCCGAACGGGATTCTCAATCCGGGGAAGATGTTTACATGATTGTCCGTTGTCCGTGGTCAGTTGTCCGTTGCACGTGGCTGATAAGCGCCACGCCGAAGATAATCTTGAACGACTGACAACGGACCACGGACAACGGACGGCTTTTATGATCTCAGTCCTTCACGATCTGCAACACTTAAAGAGGCTCGACCGGACGGGCTGGGTCTTGCGCGGGCTCGCGCCGGGGGCGGAGTCGGTGGCGGCGCACACGTTCGGCGTCGCGGTCGCGGCGATGCTGCTGGCGGATGAGGTGAGGGCGCGCGGCGTCGAGGTCAACGTCGAGCGCGTGCTGCGGCTCGCGCTGCTGCACGATCTGGCGGAGGCGCGCACGGGCGACATGCCGCGGACGATGGCGAAGTATTACGGCGCGGAGGCGCGCCGTGCGGCGGAGGGCGCGGCGTTCGGTGATTTGATCGAAGGGCTCGGCGCGGGGTTGAAGGAGGAGTACGGTCGCCTGCACGCGGAGTATGAGGGGCGGGCGAGCGTCGAGGCGCGGCTGGTGAAGGCTGCGGACATCGTCGATCTGCTGGCGCAGGCTCTCGCGTTCGAGCGCGCGGGTGCGCGCGAGCTGGACGAGTTCTGGGAGGGCGCTGAAGATCGCGACTTCGGGCTCGACGGCGCGGCGCGCGAGGTCGTCGCCGGGGTGTTCCGCGCGCTCGTCGCGGCGCGGGAAGGGTTGAAGAAGAGTTAGAGCGGGGGCAGGGCTAAAATTTAGCCGCGCGGGCTTTGGGCGACGAGGCATCGGGGCAAAAATGTTCGAGTGGCTGAAAGAGAATGTCGCGGCGCGGCTGACGGGCGCGGGGGTCATGTACGGGTTCCTGATCTTCCTCGCGACGTTCGTCATCACCTCGGCGATCGCGGCGCTGATCATCGTCAAGCTGCCCGCCGACTACTTCCACCCGTCGAACGAGCGCGAGTTCTGGGTCGACCGACACCCGGCGCTGCGCTGGGCCGGGCTCGTCGCCAAGAACATCGCGGGCGTCCTGCTCGTCCTCGTGGGCGTCGCGATGTCGCTGCCGGGCATTCCGGGCCCGGGCGTGCTGACGATCCTGCTCGGCATCATGCTCCTGGACTTCCCCGGCAAGCGCGCGCTCGAACTCAAACTCGTCCGACGCCAGCAGGTGCGGCGCGCGCTCGACCGCGTGAGGGAGAGGTTCAACCGACCGCCGCTCCTGCTCGACTGACGTGCGCGCCGATCTCGCCGAGCCGTCCTGCCACTTATCGACTCACGCCTCAAGGGGAAGCTTCACCGCCGCGGACGCAGAGCTGCTGCCTGCTTCCGTGTGACCCTTCGAGGAACACGATCTCACACGATCTCCGCCGTTGAGACAAACTGGCTCGCCGCTTGCCTGTGTGAGGCTGATCGTTAGCCGCGCAGTAACTTTCCCGCAGCGTTCGCCGCTTCCGCGCCCGCGGCGCAGGAGTTCTACTGCGGCGCGAGTCGCATTTCCGCCGCGCCGGAAGGCGCGCAGGGCGAGGCTTTTAAGAGCGGCAACACCGTCCCCGTAATCGCGCGCGGAGTTGATCGGCGCGGGCGGCGCACGTTGACAAGGTGTGACCTGTTTGTTAGCTTCCCCTATCGTTTTCGTGCCGGATAACTTGCGGAATCTTATGACACTTGCCCCCCGTCGCCGCGCGGCTCACGGAGTATCGCGCACCGCCATCGGAGCGACGGTGCGAGCGCGCCTGCTCGCCGCGCTCGCCCTCTGCGTCGCCGTCTCCGCCTCCGCCGGGTGCGACTCGATCAAGAGCAAGTTCATCAAGAGCAAGGTCGCGGTCACGCCGCTGCTCGAACCGCTCGCGCGGGCTGACACGGAGCAGCTCTTCGCCGAGATCAACCGCGTCGCGCAGGTGCAGTCTCTGCGCGGCAAGGTCGACATACAGTTCCTCGACACCTCTTTCGCCAAGTGCGGCGTCGTCGAAAAGTACCGGACGGCTGACGGCGACGTGACGATCCAGCGTCCCGGCCTCATCTACCTCGTCATCCAGGACCCGTTCGTCGGCTCGAAGATCGCCGAGATGTCTTCGGACGGCGCGAAGTTCTGGGTCGCGATCCTGAAGGGCGACGAGAAGTACCGCAACTTCCTGACCGGCACGAACGCGGCGGACTACAAGCGGCTCGCGGGCGGCGACACGGAGGTCGATTGCGGTGGCGGCGACAAGAAGAAGAACGCGGCGATGCAGCAGCGCGCCGTCTCCGCCTTCTCGGGCTTGCGCCCGCAGCACTTCACCGACGCCCTGCTCGTGCGCCCCGTCGCGGCGGCAGGCGCCGAGCTGCTCTACGCGCGCAACGAGGCTTTCGCCGAAGAGCGGGACGAGCGCGTCGGCGCGTCGAAGTCGGCGCGCGTCGTGCGCGGCTACTACCAGCTCGAAGAGTTGCAGCCGGAGCCGGGCGGCAGGGCGCGCCTCCTGCGCCGCTTCTGGTTCGACCGGACGGGCGGCGTCCGGCTCGCGCGCATCCAGACCTTCGACGAGTCGGGCGCGCTCGCGACCGACGTGGTCTACCGCACCCCGAAGCCGTTCGGCGAGGCGGGCAAGTACACGCTCGCCTCCGAGATCGAGCTGACGCGCCCGCAGGAGCGCTACTCGATCCGCATCAACTACCAGACGCCCGAGGCGGTCAAGGTCGATCAGCCGCTGCCGCGCGAGTCGTTCGTCCTCGAAAACCGCTCGAACCTGAAGGCGGTCGATCTCGACGCTAAAAAACCGTGACGAGAAGCTGTTAGCTGTTAGCTATTAGCTATTAGCTTTTAGCCAAACAGAAATAGCTTGTCATCTGGCTAACAGCTAACAGCTAACGGCTAACTGCTATGGACAACCTCATCGTCAACAACATCCGGCAGCGACCCCTGCGCGCGCTCATCAGCGTGGCGGGCGTGGCGCTGGGCGTGGCGCTGGTGATGCTGTTCACGGGGCTCTCGCGCGGGATGTCGAACGATCTGCAGCGGCGCTCGGCGAACCTGAGAGCCGAGATCATTTTCACGCGGCAGGGCGGGATGGAGCTGACGTCCTCGACCGCCAACCTGTCGACGAAGTACGCCGAGGAGCTGGGCAAGGTCGATGGCGTCGAATCCGTCCTGCCCGTCATCCGCTACCCGTTCCAGAGCGGGCGCGGCTTCGGCTTCGAGATGATCGAGGGCGTGGACTGGGAGGGCTACGCCGCGATGAACGGCGTCGCCCTCGTCGACGGGCGCGCGCCGGCGGCAGCCGACGAGATCGTGATCGACGAGACGAAGGCGCAGAACAACGGGAAGGGCGTGGGCGGGACGCTCGAAATCTTCGGCGGCAAGCCCTACCGCATCGTCGGCGTCTACGCGCCGGAGTCGGGCGCGCGCGTCAAGATGTCGCTCGCCGCCCTGCAGGACGCGCTGGAGTCGCCGGGCAAGTGCACGTACATCCTGGTGAAGTGCAAGGACGGCTTCACGCCGGAGGCGGTCGCGGGCGCCATCGAAGCCGCCCCGGCCACGCAGGGCAACAAGATTCAGCTGACGCGCGACGTGGTGACGAACATCGAGAAGAGCATCCCGTACCTCGGCGTCTTCCTGCGCGCGCTGGTGGGCTTGTCGGCGATCGTGAGCGGGCTCGTCGTGATGCTCGCCATGTACACGACGATCACGGAGCGCACGCGCGAGATCGGCGTCCTCAAGGCGCTCGGCGCGTCGCGCGGCTACATCGTCGGGATCATCGAGCAGGAGGCTTTGGTCATCAGCCTGCTCGGTCTCGTCGTCGGCTTCGCCGTCTCGCTCGCCGCGGGCTTTCTGATCCACCGCGCCTACGGTCTACTGTTCGACTACGGCTGGCGCTGGGCTCTGGTCGCCGCCGCCATCGGCGTCGGCGGCGGACTCCTCGGCGCGCTCTACCCGGCGATGCGCGCCGCGAGCCTCGACGCCGTCACGGCTCTGTCGTACGAGTAGAACTGTCCGTCGTCCGTTGTCAGTGGTCAGTTGTACGTGATCGAGCGAGCGAGTGGTTGAAATGAACTTAACAACTGACGACGGACAACGGACAACGGACAGTTTTTGTTTCTGATGAAAACGATCCTGCAAGCCGAAAATCTCGCGAAGGTCTACCGCGTCGGGAGCGTGGACGTGCACGCGCTGCGCGGCGTCTCGCTCGGCGTCGAGGAGGGCGAGTTCCTCGCGATCATGGGACCTTCGGGGTGCGGCAAATCGACGCTGCTGCACCTGATGGGCGGCCTGCTCACGCCCACGAGCGGGCGCATCTCGCTCGACGGCGAGGACATGACCGCCGCGTCGGACGCCCGCCGCACCGACATCCGCCGGCGCAAGATCGGCTTCGTCTTCCAACGCTTCAACCTCTTCCCGACGCTCACCGCCGACGGGAACCTGCGCCTCGCCGAACGCATCCACACGGGCGGGCGCGGCGCTGGCTCGAAGGACGGCGAGGAGCGCCGGCGCGAGGTGCTGAGCCTGCTGAAGCTCGAAGACAAGCTGCACCACAAGCCGCTCGAGATGTCCGGCGGCGAGCAGCAGAGGGTCGCGCTCGCACGCGCCGTCGTCAACCAGCCCGCCATCATCCTTGCCGACGAGCCGACGGGTAACCTCGACACGGAGAACTCTGCCATCGTCCTCAACATGTTTCAGGAGATGAACTACCGCTTCAACCAGACCATCGTCATGATCACTCACAACCCGGAGGCGGCAGCCATGTGCCGCCGCATCGTCCAGATGAGGGACGGGCAGATAGTTGCGCCCAGCACGGGTGTACAGTTATAATTCGCCCCGGCTGGTCAGTCCCGGCAGTGTCAAGGGTTCTGCCAGCCGAGTTTTGACACCGCAGGTCGCCTCCCTCGCTTTTCACCGGAAAACCGTCCCATTTTGTTCGGAATCGTCAAAAAAATCCTCTTCTGGTCTTACGGGCGTACTTCCTGGCAGTACGACGTGATGTGCGCCCTGATCCTCGCCTTCATCTTTTTGACGCCTCAGGGGTGGTTCACGACGGGCGAACGGATGACCCCGGCGTCGCATCTAAATGGCTCGAAGGCGGCGACGAAGGTGCTGCTCCCGTGGTCGGAAAATCTTCCGGCGAAACCCTCGACAGACGAGTTACAACGGCGCGCCAGAGAGTTGACGGGACGTTCCGATTTGAGGGTGACGGGGGCGAGCGAGGTCAGGAGTACAGTTGGCAAAACTGTCGCCTACGAGGTTGACATACAGTAGCTATTTTCTATAATCGCGCGGTTTATTCGGACGAGCCCCCCAGGCGAATCCGAAAGTGCCGGGCGGAGGCAGTCAGTTTCCCCCTCGATACTTGAAGGAGTTGGCATGAAGAAATATTTTGCGCTCGGCGCGGCGCTCGTTTTAACCGCCGCCATCGCGCTCTCGAATACGTCCCCCGCGAACGCCCAGGGAGCCGGGCTGGTCAGCTCCATCTTCAACAAGATGGAGCGCAACCGCCGCGACCTGAAGTCCCTGCGCGCGGGCATCTCGATGGAGAAGTACAACGCGCAGATCAAGGATTCGGACAAGCGCACGGGCACGGTCGTTTACCTCCCCGCCGCGGGCCGCAACGCCTACGTCCGCGTCGACTGGAAGAGCCCGGTGCAGGAGATTCTCTCGGTCGCCGACGGGCAGTACACGCTCTTCAGCCCGCGCCGCAAGTCCGCCTGGGTCGGCTCGACCGCCTCGAAGAACGCGAAGGTCAGCAACGTCCTCGGCTTCGGCTTGAACGCCAGCGCCGCGCAGCTCAAGGGCAGCTTCGACGTGCAGGACGTGTACAACGAGACGCTCTGGGGCGGCATCGCCACCACGCACATGAAGCTCGTGCCGAAAGGCAACGCCAGCTTCCAGTACGAGGAGATCTGGGTTGACGGATCGGGGATGCCCGTGCAGACCAAGGTCATCGAGAAGAACAACGACTCGACGACCGTCCGCCTGATGAACATCGAGCGGAACGCGCAGGTCTCCAAGGACGAGTTCAAGCTCGACCTCGGCTCGGACGTGAAGAAAATCCGCGGCTAAGAGCTGCGACCGACAATCGGGTTGGAAGCCGAAGGGCTCCGGCGTCTCAAGCACCGGAGCCCTTCGCCGTTTCCGCCGCCTTGCAAGGCGGGCGCGCTTTTCGTATCTTCTCCCGCAAGTTCCTAAATAGCGTGCATCGCTGGCGCGCGCCGGGCATCGATCAAACGGACAGATGAGACGCAGCACATTCCTCAGTATCAAACTGCGCGAGGCGCGCTTCATCACGCGCGCCCTCTTCTCGACCGATCACCCCGTGCTCGCGCACGTCATCCCCATGCGCCGCTGCAACCTCGCCTGCACCTACTGCAACGAGTACGACAAGACCTCCGACCCCGTGCCCTTCGACGAGATGAAGCGCCGTCTCGACAAGCTCGCAAGCTTAGGCACCTCGGTCGTCACCGTCTCCGGCGGGGAGCCGATGATGCACCCGGACATCTTCGAGATCGTCCGCCACATCCGCAAGCGCGGGATGCTCGCCGGGCTCATCACCAACGGCTTCTACCTGACGCCCGAGAAGATCGAGCGCTTTAACCGCGCCGGTCTCGACTATTTGCAGATCAGCATCGACAACGTCGAGCCCGACGAGGTCTCCAAGAAGAGCCTCAGACTCCTCGACAAGCGACTGCGCTGGCTCGCCGCGCACGCCGACTTTCAGGTCAACATCAACTCCGTCATCGGCAGCGGCGTCCGCAAGCCCGAGGACGCCTTGGAGATCGACAAGCGCGCGCTTGAGCTCGGCTTCACCTCCACCATCGGCGTCATCCACGACGGCGGCGGCGAGCTGAAGCCTCTGAGCGAGAGCGAGCGCCGCGTCTACCGCGAGGTGCAACGGCTTCCCGACCACCACGACTACCAGCCCTTCGAGGTGAAGGGCGCGTGGCAGGGTCTGTGGCAGCTCGCCCGCAACGTCGGGCGCAGGGAGTACGCGCGGCTCGACTGGTTCCAGGAGAACCTGATCGCGGGCAAGGCGAACGACTGGCGCTGCCGCTCCGGCGCGCGCTACCTCTACGTCTGCGAGGACGGCCTCGTCCACTGGTGCTCGCAGCAGCGCGGCTACCCCGGCACGCCGCTCGCCGACTACACGACCGCCGACGTGGTGCGCGAGTACGACACCGAGAAGCACTGCGCGCCCTTCTGCACCGTCGCCTGCGCGCAGAAGGTCGCCATCCTCGACAACTGGCGCAAGCCCCAGCAGCTCGCCGCCTCAGAGCCCGCCGCCAAGAACCTGCGCGAGACCATCACCCACGTCTTGCGCGCCGAATAGCCCGCCACTAAAATCAGCACGTCCCTTCGTCTCTTAACTTTTCGTCCCTCCACGAAAGGAGTGTGCGTCAATGATTCACGTGCAAACACGCACCACACGCAAAACCGCGCGAGTATTTCTTACCCTTACTC
>JAIVJC010000126.1 GCA_020200235.1 Acidobacteriota bacterium
AGTTCATCGCCCCCGATCCTTTTTTGCCCCTTGTTCACCCGCGGGGCGAGTCTTGAAAACCCCGCGAATCTTTCACGCGTCAGGGCTGCCCGAAACGGTTGCGGTACTCCTGCGCGTGGACGAAGCCGTTGATGAGCACGCGGTAGTCGCCCGGCGTCGCGCCGTTCAGGCCGTAGGTGATCGTGTCGACCCAAGCCTTGAACCCGTCCCCCTCCGGCTCGCGCCTGAGGTAGCCGAAGTACTGCATCGCGACGAAGCCGCGGATGTAGAAGCGCTCGTGCACCTCCGTCGTCTCGACGAAGCCGCGCACGGTGTCTTCGGGCTTGCTCGCGCCGCTGCGGCGGTCGGCTACCAGCTGCGCGTGGTTCGAGACCGCGACGCCCGCCGTGCGTTCGAGGCTCGTGACGAACTCTTCGACGCGAGCCGCATCGACGAGGCTGCCGTAGCGCGAGGCGAACTCCGGTCGCATCATTAGCTCCCTCGTGAGCTGCGCCTTCGCCGCTTCGAGCGAGAGCGTGGCGGTGAGTTCGGAGAGCCGGCTCATGCCGTTCATGAACTCGTCGTAGTGCGGCAGCCTGCCGAGCGTGGCGTCGTAGAGCCGGTAGACGAAGTAGCCGCGCCCGCTGAACTCCTGCGAGCGGTAGAAGCCGGACGAGACCTGAACGTCGTCGCACGACTTGTCGCCCGCGGGGCAGTTGACGAGCGTCGCCACCCACGCCTCGAAGCCCTCCTGCTCCGGCGCGCGCCCGAGGAAATCGACGTACTGCTGGCGTACGAAGAAGTTGGAATCCGTGAGCGGGTTCGCCGCGGGCGCGATGGCGCCGAACGCGCCCGCGAGGATCGTCGCGCCCGTCGCGGCGTTGACGACCGCGACGGTCGTGCCCTGCGTGATGGCGGGGATGATCTGACCGCGCTCGGTCTCCAGCTCGATCTCGGCCGCGAACGTCGGTCCGAGGACGATGCGCCCGATCTCTACGCCGTTGACGAGCACGGCGAGCGGGGTGCCGGGCGCGAGGTTCACGTCCTCCGCCTCCACTTCGAGCGAGCGGTTGCCGTCGGCGCGCGTATGGAAGTCTGCGTGACCCTGCGGCATCATGCCGCCGATCGCCGCGCCCGCGAGCAGGATGCGGACGCGGAGTTCAGCGCCGGGCTGCGGCGTGGGGTTCGGGCTCGGGGTCGGCGTCGGCGTCGCGCCGAGCCGCGGCAGCGACGAGGTGAACACGCCGCTCAGGAGTGTGACGTTCGCCTGGTTGGTGACCGTGACGCTCGTGCCGTTGACGACGGGCGGGACGGGCTGACCGCGATCTGTGCGCAGTTCGATCTCACCGCGCCTGTCGTTGAGGGTGATCGTCCCGACCTTGACGCTGTCGATGAGCACGTTCAGCACCGTGCCGTTCGGGAGGTTCACATCGTCCACGCGGACGCGCAGGTGCGTGCCCTCGATCTCGCGCTCCAGCTTCGCGTCGCCTTCGGGCGTGACGCCGTTGATGCTAGCGCCCGCGAGCTTGATCTCGATCTCGGCTTCGACGCCGGCGGGCGTCGGCGAGGGCGAAGGTGAAGGCGAAGGGGATGGCGAAGGAGTCGCCGAAGGCGTGGGCGAGGGAGTCCCGCCCGGAGTCGGCGTCGTGTTCGGCGTCGGCGTCGGCGTCGCGTTGGTCGAAGCAGAGCAGGGCGCGGTCAAAGGCTCGACGGCGTCCTCGCCCGTGACGAGACCCATGCGACCGCCCGACTGGACGAGCCAGCGCGAGAGCCGCGTGCCGACGATGGCGCTCGCGCTCGTGGGGAAAGACCGCGTCGCGAACTCCGGGCTCTCGCGACCGATGAACGGGTTGGTCGCGCTGACGATCTGGACGCGACCCGACGCGTCGACGCAGTAGGCGAAGTCAGGTCCGAGCTGGTGCTCGACCTCGACCGAGGGCTGCGGCTCCATCTGGAAGATGCCCCCTTCGCTGCAATCCTTCGTCTGAATCTTCAACGAGACGCCGCCGCCCGCGCGCTCGAAGACGGCTTGCTCGTTGTTGAGATCGATGGTCAGGTTGCTCGTCAGCGTCCTGCCGTGCAGCGGCTGCTTGCGCGCGAAGATGACCTTCGGCTGGTTGCCGGTGATGTTGCTGTTGAGCGTGTAGTCGGCGACGGTGAAGGTGTCGAGCTGAATCGTGTAGCTGACGAAAGAGCCGCGCACCTGTGCGGTCGCCCCCGGCGCGACCGCGACGCTCACGCGCTGGCCGCTGCCGAAGGTGCGCCCGTCTGAGAGCGTGACGTTGAAGCTCGCGCAGACCTTGCC
>JAIVJC010000127.1 GCA_020200235.1 Acidobacteriota bacterium
CCCTAACCCCTAACCCCCAACCCCCGCCTTTAGGATTCGTACTTAACGGTCTCGCGACCCTGTTCGAGCATCTGCCGGTTCCAGACGAACCCGGCGCGCGAGTAGGTCGCGAGCTCGAAGTCCTGCGTGAGTTCGAGGCAGGCGGTCGGGCAAGCCTCCTGGCAGAGCGCGCAGAACATGCAGCGCGAGGTGTCGAAGATGAACTCGTCGAGCACCTTCTTCTTGCGCGCCTTGCCGGCGACCGTGATCTCGATGTCCATCGGGATCACGTCGATGCAGTCCTCGGGGCACGCGAGCGCGCAGAGGTTGCAGGCGATGCAGAGCGTGTCGTAGGTCTCCGGGTCCATGTTCAGGCGCGGCGCGCCGTGGAAGCGCGGCGCCACCTCGGCGCGCACCTTCGGGTACTGCTCCGTGTAGGTGCCGTAGCCGGAGACGGAATTCTTGTCCGTGAACGCGCCGACGTTGAACTTCAGCGTCAGCTTCATCCCCTGCACCAGATCGTTGAAGAAGAAGCGCTTCAGCTTCTCCTTCCAACTCGCCTGCGGGACGGGTACTGCGGGCATAAATGCACCTCAAACGATGAACTAGGAACGATGAACGATGAAGTGAGGAAGTAGTTTTTACTTCATCGTTCATCGTTCATACTTCTGCGTTACTTTCACGCCTCGCCCGTCGCCGCCTGCGCTGGCGCGACCGCGGGCGCGCCCTGCGGCGGGCTGACGAGGCGAATCTGGCGGCGCTGCTTCTTCAGGTTGAAGTCGCGCGCTCTCCAGTTGATCCGCGCGAGCATCCAGAGCGCGAGGAAGACGCCGAGCGCGCCGAACGCGATCATGATGAGCTTGCCCTGCCAGGTCAGGTTCACGCCGCGATTTAAACTTTCGATGGTCGCCATCCCGCGCCAGCCGTCGAGCGCCTGCACGACGAAGACGGCGACGCCGGTCAGCACGATGTTCAAAAGCGACGCCGGGATCATCCACTTCCAGCCCAGGTCCATCAGCTGGTCGTAGCGGTAGCGCGGGAACGTCCAGCGGAACCAGAAGTAGAGGTAGAGCAGCAAGCCCATCTTCGCGAGGAAGATCAGGAGGCTCGCGAGCACGTAGAGGCTGTGGTAGCCGTTCGTCTCGATGCGGTTGACGAGCGGGAAGTACCACCCGCCGAGGAAGACCGAGGTCGCGACCGCCGAGACGACGATCATCGCCGCGTACTCCGCCATGAAGAAGAGCGACCAGCGCATCCCCGAATACTCGGTGTGGAACCCGGCGACGAGTTCCGACTCGGCTTCCGGCAGATCGAAGGGCGCGCGGTTGTTCTCCGCCACGCCGCTGATGAAGAAGATGACGAACCCGAGCGGCTGGTAGAGCAGGAACCAGACGGTGTCCCGCGCCTGCGCGAGCACGATCCCTGACATCGAGAGCGTGCGCGCGAACATCAGCGCGCCGATGAGCGAGAGCCCCATCGCCACCTCGTAGGAGATCATCTGCGCCGAGGAGCGCAAGCCCCCGAGCAGCGCGTACTTCGAGTTCGAAGACCACCCGGCGAGGATGAGCGCGAGCACGCCGACCGAGGAGACGGCGAGGATGAGCAGCAAGCCGATGTTCACGTCGGCGATGACCGCCCAGTCGGGACCGAACGGGATGACCGAGAAGACGACGAAGGCGGCGGCGACCGCGATGAACGGCGCGAAGTAGAAGATGTAGGTGTCTGACTTGTCGGGCCGGAAATCCTCTTTCGTCAGGAGCTTGATCGCGTCGGCGACGGGCTGCAACAGACCCCACGGACCGACGCGCATCGGGCCGAGGCGCGCCTGCATGAACGCCGAGATTTTGCGCTCGAGGTAGGTCGCGTACATCGCCCACAGGGCGATGCCCGTAGCGACCGCGCCGATCTGTATGAACGGGAAGACGGCGTTGTCTATCGTCTGCTGGCTGAGGTCGAAGTTCAGCAGCAGATCGTTCAGCCACTCCGGCGGCGCGAACATTGCGACGTAATTCATCATCATCCCGCAGCCTTACACGCTTTTTTCTTCCAGCGCATCCACGCGATCCTGCACGTCCTCCACATCCGCGCGCGATGCCAGGGCCATCGCCTCGATGCGGTCAAGCCGCTTCGTATGTTGGCGCAGTTCGCGCTCTATCCGATCAAGTCTAGTGCCCATCTCAGCGAATCGTGCTTCAACTCCGGCGAAGCGGGCGTTCATCTCGGTACGCATCTCGCCGACCTCGCGGCTGATCGCGCTTAAGTAGTTGAGCATCTCTGCGGTGCGGTCAGTGC
>JAIVJC010000168.1 GCA_020200235.1 Acidobacteriota bacterium
CATGTGTTCCTGATACCTCTCTGGTGTCTGATTGGCTCCGACTAAGGCTTCGATCATTGTTTGAGCTAAGAGCGCGCGGACTGCGCTCACCAAGTTACGTTCGATATGCGCATCAACATAAAACATTATGCTTGGTATGCTCACACTTCCATCTTTATTCTTAACAGCGTCAACACTTGGTTTTCCTCTACCATGCACAATTACTAGTTTCCACTCACCACCTTTACCAGTTGCCGTGCCCCAATAACTTCGTTCATATTCAGCCTTGATGTTAGTAATGCTTTTTGCTAACTCAGCGTCAGTGTTTTTTAACCTGCCGCTCAGTTTCTCTAATCTTTCGTCAAGAGGAGTTGAAAGAAACTCCTCAACAACTAATTGTATAGCTTCACTAATTGACATCTGTTTCCCGTTTAAAGTGTGACGCACCTTTGGCTGAAACTTAACATGTTTGCTCATAGTAGCCACCTCCTTGTCTTCCTTCATAGTTTCGCTGGAATTCAACGGCACGACCGACGTTTCCTACGCTGTCAGGGTCACGTCGGATCAGCCCGTCGTCGTCAGCTCCGACTTCTGGTGGAACGGACCTGCGCCACTCCCCTGCACACTCTCACCCAAATAGCCATCTAAAACGATGAATGATAAACGCGGAACGATGAAGTAAGAGAAGACGCTCTTACTTCATCGTTCCGCGTTCCTACTTCATCATTTCTTTTCAGACGCCGAGGAAGTTGACGAGTTCCTGCACCGCCGCCGCGCTCTTTTGCAGCGCGATGCGCTCGTCCGCCGTGAGGTTGATCTCGATGATCTGCTCCAGCCCGCGCGCGCCGAGCTTGCAGGGCACGCCGACGTAGAGACCGTTGACGCCGTACTCGCCTTCGAGGTACGCGGCGCACGGCAGGATTTTCTTCTTGTCCTTGAGGATCGCCTCCGTCATCTCGACCGCCGCCGCCGAGGGCGCGTAGTAGGCGGAGCCGAAGCCTAAGAGCTTGACGATCTCCGCGCCGCCGTTGGCGGTGCGCGTGACGATCTCGTCCAGCTTCTCCTTCGACAAAAGCTCCGTCACCGGAATCCCGGCGCAGGTCGAGTAGCGCGGCAGCGGGACCATCGTGTCGCCGTGACCGCCGAGGACGAACGCCGTCACGTTCTCGACCGACACCTCAAGAGCCTCGGCGAGGAAGCAGCGCATGCGCGCCGAATCGAGCACGCCCGCCATGCCGATGACGCGGTGCTTGGGGAAGCCGGAGCGCTTCAGGGCGACCTGGCACATCGCGTCGAGCGGGTTCGAGACGACGATCAGGATCGAGTCGGGCGAGTACTTGACGACTTCCTCGACGACCGTCGAGACGATCCCCGCGTTCGTCTTCAGAAGATCGTCGCGGCTCATGCCGGGCTTGCGCGGCAGACCCGCCGTGACGATCACGACGTCGGAGTCTTTCGTCAGCGCGTAGTCGTTCGTCGAGCCGACCATGCGCGCATCGTACCCCTCGATGGGCGCGGCTTGCGCGAGGTCGAGCGACTTGCCCTGCGGCACGCCCTCCATGATGTCCACGAGCACCACGTCGCCGAGTTCCTTGCTCGCCAGCCAGTGCGCGGCGGTCGCCCCGACGTTGCCCGCGCCCACCACGGTGATCTTGTTTCGCCTTCCCATCGCTTTACCCTTTCTCACTCAAATGTTTTTTAATGACTTGATGATTTGATCGCACACGGCGCGCCCGGCGTCCGCGCCCGCGGACGAAACACCCTCGCACGAACATCTTTGACCTGGAAGAACGCGAGTCTAAAGTGCGCCCGCCGCGAGTGTCAAGGTACGTTCCGGGCGGTAAGACTCGCAGCGACTAAGGAGTGTCGTGATCGATAGAATTCCATCAAGCATTCACCGCGAGAGGCGCAGAGGGCGAACCAAACGATGAAGTAGGAACGATGAACGATGAAGTTAGAACAGACTTCCTTACTTCATCGTTCATCGTTCCTACTTCATCGTTCCTCTCTGCGTCCCTCCGCGCCTCCGCGGTGAATGTTTTATAGTCGCACCGAAGCGAAAACCGGCGTCAGGACGACTTCAGCGCGAATGAATCTACTCGAACGTCTCAGGCGATTGGCGGAGAGCGCGCGGCGCGTGCGCGGGGACGAGCCCGGTGGCGGCGAGAGCTTCGATGAAGGCGTCGATGAGATCGATCCCTTCGATCCCTTCCCCGAGCCCGTCGTGCTGGAGATCACGGACGTGTTCGACCTCCACACCGTCCCGCCGCGCGAGGTGAAGCGCGTCGTCGAAGCCTACCTCGAAGAGGCGCGCCGCGCGGGGTTCCGCAGCGTGCGCATCATCCACGGCAAGGGGCGCGGCGTGCAGCGCGAGACCGTGCGCGCCGTCCTCTCGCGCACGCCCTTCGTCGTCACCTTCACCGACGCTCCGCCCGCAGCCGGCGGCTGGGGCGCGACCGTCGCGCATCTGGAGAGGAGTGACGAGGGGTGAGCGGGGCTCAGGGCTGGCAGCCGGGCGCCGGCTTGTAGCCCGCCCGCTCGGCTTCGGCCGCGCTCTTGAAGCGCGCGCGGCTGCGCGCGGGGACGCGATCGTAGCCGGCGCAGCCGGGCGCGTAGTAGAGCCTGCTGCGTCGATCGGCGTTGACGGATTTAGCCGCGCCCGCGGCGGGCTGCGGGATGTCGCGCGGGTCTTCGACGATCTTTTTCGCGGCGCGGTACTCCCAGGGCGGCGCGGGCGCGTCGTCCTGCCAGAGCCCGCGACGCGCCGCGCGCGCCTCAGCCTCCGCGTCTCTGTAGAGCTTCTTCTGATCGTCGCTCAGTTCGTTGTAGTACGCGGTGCGGAACCAAGCCATCCCGGCGGCGAGTTGCGCGAGGTTCACGTCGTCGCCGTCGAGCGCGACTCGCCCTTCGACTGTGCCCATCCTGTCGGTCGTCTTGAACTCGACGCGGACGACTTTGCCGGCGACAAGCCTCGCCAGATTCTGCCGCGCGTCCGCCCCACGGGGCTGCTGCATCTCCGGCGCGTCGATGCCGCGCAGCCGCACGTAGACCTGCTGACCTGTCGAGGTGTTGCTCACGCTGATGGTGTTGCCGTCGAGCACGCCGACGACGCGCGCGTCGAAGAAGGGCGTCAGCTCGTCCTGCGTCAGGGCGCGAGTCGGCGCACACGCGAGCACGAGCGCGGCGAGCGTGAGGGCGCGAAGGGGCGTGAACTGTCTCATTCGGAACATAAGTGCGGGGCGCGCCGGGCGGCGTGATTCTATCCGCGTCACGAGCGCAGGAGCAACAGCTCGTCCCAGTTCGTCGTGTAGCGCGGCGAGCAATGCTCGCGCAGCATCTTCCACTCGCGCCCGTATCCGGAGGCGGCGAAGCGCAGGGTCTCCGCGCCCATCCGCGCGTTGACCGCGTCCACCACGCGCATCAGCCGCTCGGCGCGCCCGCGATCTACTTCGTCGAACATCCCGACCTGCGCCGGGGCGGCCGGGGCGAGGTCGAGCAGCATCACGCCAGCCTTCTTGTAGCGCAAGCCGTCGCGGAAAATGCGCCCTAGCCCTAAGCGCGCGCACCGGATCAATTCCGGCGTGAAGCTCGAAGGGACGCCGAGCGGCAGCGCGGCGGAGTTGCTGTACTGCGGCTCGCCGCCGAAGCGGCTGGTCGAGACGAAGACGACGAGGGCGCCCGCCGCGAGCCCTGCGCGCCGAATCTTCTCGGCGGCGCGCGTCGCGTAGTAGGCGACCGCCTCGCGCAGCTCCGCGAGCGACTCGACCGGGCGACCGAACGAGCGCGAGCAGACGGCGCTCTTGCGCGCGGGCTGGCAGAGCGAAAGCGGCAGGCAAGAGACCCCGCGCAGCTCCATGATGACTCGTTCGAGCGCGACGCTCGTGCGGCGACGCCACGCGCGCGCGTCCGCCCCCCGCAGCTGCGCCGCCGTCTCGATGCCCGCCCCCGTCAGCCGCCGCGCCAGACGGGGCCCGACGTTCCACACGTCGCCGACGGCTGTGCGCGCGAGCGCGCTGTCGGCGTGCCGCGCGTCGAGGAGGTTCACGACGCCGCGCGCCTTCGCCGAGCGCTTGGCGAGGGTCGCGCCGAGCTTGGCGAGCGTCTTCGTCGGCGCGACGCCGACGGCGACGGGCACGCCCGTCCAGCGCAGGACTCTCGCGCGCACCTCGCGCGCCAGCTCGGCCAGCGAGTCGCCTTCGAGGTGCGAGAGGTTCAAAAACGCCTCGTCTATCGAGTAGGGATCGAGCTCCGGCGTGAACTCGGCGAGGGTCTCCATCACGCGGCGCGACAGGTCGCCGTAGAGCGCGTAGTTCGAAGAGAGGACGGCGACGCCCTCCCGCTCGCAGAGAGCGCGCACGCGGAAGTAGGGCGCGCCCATCCGGACGCCGAGCGCCTTCGCCTCCTCGGAGCGCGAGATGACGCAGCCGTCGTTGTTCGAGAGCACGACGACGGCTCGCCGCGAGAGCTTCGCGTCGAAGACCCGCTCGCACGAGACGTAGAAGTTATTGCAATCGACGCACGCGAAGACGTGGCGGCGCATTGGCGCGACCCCTCTAGAGGCTGTGGATGACGGAGGTGACGACGCCCCAGACCTCGAACTCCATCCCTTCGAGGATTTCGAGCGGCTGGTAGAGCGAGTTGTCGGGGACGAGGTAGAGGCGGCCGCCGCGCCGAGAGATGCGCTTGACGGTCAGCTCGCCGTCGAGGACGGCGATGACGACGCTCGCGTCCTGCGGCTCGATGGAGCGGTCGACGACGAGGATGTCGCCGGGGTGAATCCCTGAGCCCGTCATCGAGTCGCCCGCGACGCGGACGAAGAAGGTCGCCGCCGGGTGCTTGATGAGGTGCTTGTTCAGGTCGAGCCGACCTTCGATGTAGTCTTCGGCGGGCGAAGGGAAGCCGGCGGAGACCGGGGCGAGGAAGAGCGGGCAAACCCACCTCGTGGATCGAGCAGGGCAGAATATCGCCGCGGCAGTCGCGTACATTTTGAGAACCCCCGTTGCTCGTTAGTCTGCTGAAGAACTCCAGGCGTGCGGGATTCTATGCGCGAAGCCCGACGCATGACAAGGGGATTCTTTTACGGAGAATGATTTGATCAGGCGGGAGTCCGGCTTTGCGTTACATACAGAGGATGCTCGATTTCGCGTAAGAACTTTCGAAAAGATCTTGAGTTTGCAGCCATTCGCACGGGATCAATATGCATCATAATGCGTATCGCGTCTGCAACCTTACTGTAAGCATCGCCCTGTGCAGCTCTTTTAAGAATTTCCTGTGCATCAACATTGTCAGCTTTATTTGGTTGGATCGCTCTTTTGGCTGCTTCACTAAGATTAAACCGTCGAGGCATACGAGTGAAGGCCTCAATATCGCTGACCAGCCAGTTTTCGAAGCAACTATTTTTAACTATCACTCCTAGTTTAGCCATACCTAGACCGCCATATCGATGGGCTAGATTTTGTGAAATTTCTTGTGCCCACGCTCCGGGGCATTCTTGTCTACTTTCATGATCTAGTAAGACAAGTGCCATCTCTGCGCCCTGACGAACTAGGATGCGTAGTTGTGTTTTAACTGCGCCAACTATCTGAGGAGCAGAAGAGAAGGGCTGAATATCAGCATAGAGCGGATTGAGTATGACGTGAGGGGCGCCTATGCGCTCTTTGATTTTAGGAAGGGACCGGAATTCCGCTTGTCCATCAACTACTATTCCGACACGCATTACTCCTCCACGGCCAACTCAAAATTCTCAAGAGGAATTGGAGGTATCGCAGCCGGCAACGCCCCGCTATCAATATATTCGAAGGTAGGGATTTCTCCTTGCGCCCACATATTCATAAACTCCGGATCGAGTTGAAGGAGATTGGTAATATGTGACTCTCCATCACACCGCCACAAAACCCAAACTTCCTCTGGCTTGACTGCATTTATTACAATCGGTGAATGTGTAGTTATGAATATCTGCTTGTGAGTACTTGCATCTCGGCATGCTTCCAAAACGTGTCTAATAATCCAAGGGTGTATAGAATTCTCAGGCTCCTCAATCACCAGGACTGACGAATTCGGGGAAAATAGCGCCACAAGCAATGCTAGAGTTTGGATTGTTCCATCAGACACCTCTGCAACGCTCCAAGGTCTGCCAATGCCTTCCTCGTTAAAATAAAGTCCCAATGTTCTGGAAGACGTGTAATCAATATCAATCGTTCTTAAAGAAGGCAGAATATTCCGCATTACCTCCATTACGGACTTCCATTCACTTTTATGTTTTTTCTGCATAAGATCAACAACGGCCGGAAGATTTCCACCATACCGATCTAATTCAGGCTTGGGAGTAGGAACACCAAACTCTCGTGATTTATAAGGACTAATTTGGAATACTCTTATTGACTCAGTTGCCTGCACGTATACCTTGAAAATGGGGAAAAACCTAGCTACAAAAACTAATAGTTCAGTATTAGAAACCGGTATCGCCGATACAACCTCTTTGATAAGGTTAATATCAAGTACTTTCGTCATAAATTGCTCAAGGGCGTTATCATTATCAAGACTCTTCACTGATGGTAGCAAAACAACTTCTGGCTTTTGCCCTTTACGACGAAGCTCAAATGTAGGAACCCATTTATCTTCTACAAGAGTACTAACGATGAATTTTTCTTGTACAACTTCAAATTCAGCACGAATAGAATATCCACGCGCCACAAATTTGAAAGAATGAGTTATCTGTAAAGGACGTATTAATTCGCGATTGCGTCGAAAAGTGCCTTTGATGTCGTTTACACTTAGCTCAATACATAGCTCAATATTTACTGAGCGCTTAGACCTGCGCATTTTACGGAAAGCAATATTCTCGTATCCCCCTTTTCGGGCTACCGCGACCTCAAGTCCTAAACGATATACCTCAGATACAAAATCCAGACAGTCGGCGAAATTTGTTTTCCCAGAGGCGTTAGCGCCAACCAATATACTGACCTGCTTTGGGGACACTTTTACTGATCGAAATGATTTGTAATTTTGAATTGATATATCAGTGATACGCATATGAATGGTTCTCAGCGCACTCAGCCCCAAAAGTCACGACATAGAAAGATTATAGCTACTTTGAGCAAAGATGTATCCCTATATTTAGAGAGCGCGAGCGATGAAGGGTAATAAGTATAAAAATGATGCCCCCGGCAGGACTTGAACCTGCGACCCCCTGCTTAGGAGGCAGGTGCTCTATCCACTGAGCTACGGGAGCGTGCGAGGTGAAATTAACAGACGCGCGCGCGGCAGTCTAGTCAGCTCACGACTGGTACTTGAGCAGCGAGCGCACGTCGTAGCCTTCAAGTTTTTTGCGACCGGGCAGGAACTCCAGCTCGACGACGAAGACGAGCCCGGCGATCTTCCCGCCCAAGCCCTCGACGAGATCGACGACCGCCTTCGCCGTCCCGCCCGTCGCCAGCAGGTCGTCGGCGATGAGGACGCGGTGCCCCTCGCCGACGGCGTCGCGGTGAATCTCCAGCGTGTCCTGCCCGTACTCCAGCTCGTAAGAGATCGAGGCGCACTCCGCCGGGAGCTTGCGCGGCTTGCGCACGGGGACGAAGCCCGCGCCGAGGTGGTAGGCAAGCGCGGGCGCGAAGATGAAGCCGCGCGCCTCGATGCCGACGACGGTGTCGATCTTCTCGCCGCGGAACTCGTCGGAGAGCGCGTCCACCGTGCGGCGCAAGCCCTCCGGGTGTTTGAGCAGCGTCGTGATGTCGTAGAAGTTGATCCCCGGCTTCGGGAAGTCCGGCACCTCGCGGATGAGTCGTTTGAGATCGTCCATTGTCAGTTGTCCGTTGTCCGTCGTTAGGTTGATACCGAAGCCGAATGATTGTTCGCAGGCAATTTGTTTAGCTCCGCAAACAACGGACGACGGACAACTGACAACGGACGGCCTTTCACCTTTCGATTCGGAACGTGTTGTAAGAGCCAGTGGGTTCGAGGCTGAGTTCTTCGACCTGCTCGACGCGGCTGAACTCGGGCCCGGCGGCGAGGTCGTGCTTGAAGCCCTCGACGCCTTCGGGCGTGCCCTCGGCGAAGACTTCGACGCGCCCGTCCGCGAGGTTCCGCACGTAGCCCGCGACCTGGTGGCGCGCGGCGACGCGCTGCGCGAAGTAGCGGTAGCCGACACGCTGCACGTGCCCGCTGATCAAAAGTTTGCGCGCGATCTTCATCCCGTGGAGCCGCGTCCGTGATACGTGGGTTTGGCGAACGCGACATCGTAAGGTAACTGCGTAAACAAATGCAACAGGGCGCGCCTGCGGCTGAAAGGGGCTTGACATCTCCGCCACATATCTATTAAATATTCTCTCCCACCCGCCGCTCTGCCCCTTGGGAGACTCTCGGACGCCTGCGACGACACACTGTTCTTTATCAACCCTCGCGCTACCCCCGGAGGCTTACCCCTGCTATGCCGCAAGCAGAGAACAGGCTCCTCTCGAGGCGGGACGCCGACCCGCCCGAACGACTCTCGCCAGCCGACTCGACGGTCGTCTCTTGCGAGACGCCGCACCCTCACGTCCCCTTCCTCAGCCTTCGCGCCGCGCTCGCGGTGCTCAACCGCGGGAAGTGGCTGACCCTCGCCCTCGTCGCCGCCGCCGCGACGCTGACGACGCTCTACACGCTGCGCACGCCACCGACCTACGAGGCGACCTCGACCGTGCGCGTCGAGTCGCAGCAGAATAATTTTCTGCGCAGCGGCGAAGTCACCTACACCTACCGCAGCCCGGAGGACTGGAACACCCAGCTCAAGACGCTCCAGAGC
>JAIVJC010000250.1 GCA_020200235.1 Acidobacteriota bacterium
CGCGCAAGCCGAGGCGCATGCTCATCTCAGCCCGCGCGAGCGCGTTCAGCTCGGCGTAGCGCCCGCCGTTCTGTGCGGCGTAGACAGCTTCGGCGTTGGCGATCTTGTCGAGCACCTTGCGCATCTCGTCGTGGTGCGTCTCGACGCGCGCCTTGAAGAGGTAGTCCTTGCCGCCGCCGCGCAGCGCGTCGTAGCCGTCGCGGTCGCCGATGAGCCAGCCCTGGCCCACCCTCACGAGATCGACCTTCTCCAGCTCCTTCGCCGGGTCGTTGCTGACGCGCGCGAAGACGGTCGCCGCGTCGCCGCTGATCTGCTCGCCGTTGATCTGCACGTCCTCGCGAAGCGCCGGGACGAGCTTCTCGATCTCCGGTCGCATGTCCTCGAACTCCTCGGCGTTCATCTGCTCGATCGCGGGCTTGAGGACGGTGAGCGCGAAGGCGTCGCGGAAGCGCCGCTCGCGCAGCGCGCGCGAGAACTCGCGCACGGTGTCGGAGGGCGTGCGCGGCTGCGCCGCCTGAGCCGGCTGCGCGGGCTTCGCGGCTTGGGGCGCGGGCGCGTTCTGCGAGTTCGCCTGCGTCTTCGTCTGCGGCGAGGCGCAGCCGGTGAAGACGAGGACGAGGGCGGTGTTGCAGGCGAGTCTGCGCGCACGCGCGCGGCGGGGGTTCGGTTGAAACTGCATGTGTGGTCTTGTCCTTCGGAAAAACTCGGGCGTGGGATGCGCCGCGCGCCGTCAGCGTGAACCCGGCTGACGGCGCGGCGCGCGAACGATTATAGATGATCGGCGAAGAAAACGCCCCGCCCCGCTACAGGCGGCTCGTGTCCGTCGGCGACGGCGAGGGCGACCCCGTCGAGCCCTTGCCCGGCGCGAGCCATAGCTCTCTACCGACGATGTAGAGCAAAACGGTAAGCAGCACGAACGGGATGAGCGAGAGAGCGTCGCCGTAGACGTGTGAGTCCGCGCCAGGATTCTGTTTCAGAAACTCTCCCGTCGGGGTGATAAACGGGTTGTGCAGCGTCGCCCACTTCTCGATGCCCGTCAGCTTGTTCGCGATCGACTCCTTGAGGTTGAGGAAGGCGTGGAGCACGCCCGCGAGCGCGCCGCCCGCGATGTAGCCGGAGGCGAGCAGCACGCCGCCGCTCTTGTCGCCCTCGGCGACGAGCTGTTCTTCGGAGAGGCGCTTGTGCGCGAGCTTGCGGCGCAGGTACTTGTCCACGCCGTAGCGCACCATGCCGCCGACGAAGATGGGAGCCGAGGTCGAGATCGGCAGGTACACGCCGACGGCGAAGGCGAGCGAAGGGATGCCGGCGAGTTCGAGCACGCTGGCGATGAAGACGCCGAGGAGCACCAAGCCCCACGGGAGTTGACCGCTGAGGATGCCCTTGATGATGTAGGACATCAGCGTCGCCTTCGGCGCGTTGTACTTCGTCACGGTCCCGCCGCCGCAGGTCGCCGGATCGAAACGGTGGCTCGCGATGGCGCTGTAGTCGGCGTTGCCCGCGACGGGGACGTAGACGGTCGCCGACTGGTTGAGCCAGAGCAGGATGTAGCCGAGCACGAGCGACGAGGCGAGCGCGCCGACGAGGATGGCGATCTGCTGCGCGCGCGGCGTCGCGCCGACGAGGAAGCCCGTCTTCAAGTCCTGCGAGGTCGTGCCGCCGTTCGAGGCGGCGATGCAGACGATGCCGCCGATGGAGAGCGCGGTCACGAAGTAGGGCGGCGCGATCCAGCCGATGACGAGGAAGACGAGGCAGGTCAGCAGGAGTGTCGCGACCGTCATGCCGGAGATCGGGTTCGACGAGGATCCGACCTCGCCCGTCAGTCTTGACGAGACGGTGACGAAGAGGAAGCCGAAGGCGACGATCAGGAGCGCGCCGAGGAGGTTGAAGCGCAGGTTCAACTGCGGCGCGAGCATGATCACGACGAGCATCGCGACGATGCCGCCGATGACCCACTTCATCGAGAGGTCTTGATCCGTGCGCGGGGCGTCGTCGCGCTGAGCCTGCGAGCCGCGCAGGTCCGCGAGCCCGCCCTTGAGACCGCTCCAGATGACGGGAAGCGAGCGGAAGAGGCTGATGATGCCGCCCGCCGCCACCGCCCCCGCGCCGATGTAGAGGACGTAAGCCTTCTGAATCTGCCCCACGTCCATGCCGGAGATGAGGTGCGCCGTCTCGGGAGCGAGCGGCGAGGTCATCCCCGCCCCGAAGTACTTGATCATCGGGATCAGCACTAGAAAGGAGAGCACGCCGCCGCCGAACATGATCGACGCGATGCGCGGACCGATGATGTAGCCGACGCCCAGGAGCGCCGGGTTGTTCTCGATGGAGACCGAGCCCGCCTCGTAGGGCGCGCCGAAAGTCTTGGTCGGAATCTCCTTCCACGTCTTGAAGATCTGTTGCAGCGCGTAGTAGACGAAGCCGATGCCGAAGCCCGCGATGATGGTCTTGCCGCCGATCATCGCGTCGTCCGAGACGGCGGCGCGCCCGCCCTCGCCCTCGACCGCCGCGGCGCGCGACTCTTCGCTCGCCCCGGCTTTCAGGACCTCCGCGCACGCCGTCCCCTCCGGGTACTTCAGATAACCGTGCTGCTGCACGATGAGCGCGCGCCTCAAGGGGATCATCATCAGGATGCCGAGCAAGCCGCCGAGCACGGCGACGAGCATCACGCGCGTGATCTCGAGGTCGAAGCCGAGGATCATGATCGCGGGCATCGTCACGCCGAGACCGAAGGCGATCGATTCGCCGGCGGAGCCGGCGGTCTGCACGATGTTGTTCTCCAGAATCGTCGCGTCGCGCATCCCGAACTTCGAGAGCACGCGGAAGAGCGTGATCGAGATCACCGCGACGGGGATCGAAGCGCTCACCGTCAAGCCGACTTTCAGGACGAGGTAGAGCGACGACGCGCCGAAGACGATGCCGAGCAGCGTGCCGACGACGAGCGGCAGGATGGTCAGCTCGCGCAGCCGCGCGCTCGCGGGCAGGAAGGGGCGGAACACTCTGGAAGTGACCTCCGGAACCGAAAGATTCGTCTTAAAGCGGGGATGCGCAGGGGAGTAATTCGGCTGCTACTCTACACGCGCCCCCCGCGGAAATCAAAGGGATCGTGTGGGAAACCAACCCTGCACAGTCTTCGCTCCGTAGGAGCGAAATGTTTATAGCCATCGCCGATCAAACAACCACGCAAGCTCCGTCAGGAGCGACATATCGCCCCTGACGGGGCTTCAAGAATTTGTTATGCGACTCGTGCTATAGACATCCTGTCCCTACGGGACTTTCAGAATACTCAACTCCTCACGAGCCTCCGCGCGATTTCCGCGCTTCTTCGGTTAATCTTCCATTTTCCTTCCTCATCCATACCTCATTTGCTAAACTCCCGCCCGCAACTTTCCTTCAGCTTACAAATCACGACGGAGTCTTGATCCGCTATGCCGACACGCATGCTCGCCCTCGCACTCGCCCTCTCGTTCCTCCTGCTGCCCGCGGGCTCCGCCGCGCAGACGCGACGCGGGCGCGGACAGACGCCGCCCGTCCGCAAGCCCGCCGCGGGGAGCACCTACGATCGTCCGCCCCACGTGCCCGCGCCCGCGGAAGTGCTCGGCTTCACGCCCGGCGACGACCGCAAGCTCGCGAGCTGGTCGCAGGTCGTCTCTTATTTCCAGAAGCTCGACGCGGCGAGCGACCGCGTGAAGTTCGAGGAGCTGGGCAAGACGACTCTGGGCGCGCCCTTCGTGCTCGCCACCATCAGCTCGCCCGCGAACCTCGCGCGCCTCGACGAGTTCAAAGATATTCAGCGGCAGCTCGCAGACCCGCGCATTTTCTACCGCAAACGCGCCACGCCCGAAACTTATGCGCGGCAGCTCATCGACGAAGGCAAAACCGTCGTCCTCATTACCTGCGGCATCCACTCGACGGAGGTCGGCGGCACGCTCTCCTCGATGCTCATCGCGAACCGCCTCGCGACCTCAAACGATCCCGAAATCTATAAAATCCTCGACGAGACGATTGTTCTGCTCGTGCCGTCTCTGAACCCCGACGGCGTGGACATCGTCAAGAGCTGGTACGACAAGACGCTCGGCACGCCCTACGAGGGCACCTCGCCGCCGGAGCTTTATCACAAGTACGTGGGGCACGATAACAACCGCGACTGGTACACCTTCACGCAGGTCGAGACGCAGCTCACGGTCGATAAGGTGCACAACGTCTGGCACCCGCAGATCGTCCACGACATACACCAGCAGGGCGAGGCGGGCTCGCGCCTCTTCCTCCCGCCCTACATGAAGCCGGTCGAGCCGAACGTGCCGCGCCAGATCGTCGAGGGCTACACAGAGCTCGGCAACTACATGGCGGCGCAGTTGCGCTCGCAAGGGTTCAAAGGCATCACGACGGATTCGACCTACGACGCCTGGACTCCCGCGCGCGCCTACTCGCACTACCACGGCGGCGTGCGCATCCTCTCCGAGACCGCGTCGGCGCGCATCGCCACGCCGATCACGCTCAAGCTCTCGGAGCTGCGCTCGCGCGAGGGCTACGACCCGCAGAAGGAGTCCGCGAACTTCGGCCCCGTCTGGCAGGGCGGCGAGTGGCACCTGCGCGACATCACCCGCTACATGACGACCGCCGCCTTCGCACTCCTTCGCCACGCGGCGGATCACCGCACCGAATGGCTCCGACGCTTCTACGCCATCGGCGCCGACGCCGTGCGCCCGCGCAAGCAAGGCGAGCCGGTCGCTTTCGCCCTTCCGCCATCGGAGAACCGCGAGGCATTGCTGGGAATCCTCAGGCGCGGAGGGGTCGAGGTAATCTTCCCCGACGCGTTTAAGTTGGACGGCACCAGCTATGACTTCGGCACCGCTGTCATCCCGATGGCGCAGCCTTACGGCGCATTCGCGAAAGCCCTGCTCGAACCACAACACTATCCCGACCTGCGCGACTCCTCAGGTCAGCCCATCGCCCCTTACGACGTGACCGCCCACACCGCGTCCCTACTCATGGGGGTCGAGGCGCGACCCATTCTTTCGGCGTTCAAGATTCCGCCCCCCACACGCAAGCCGCTGTACGGCGATCCGATCACTAAGCCGAAGCAAGTCGATTACCGCCTGGCTCTCTACAAGTCACACGTCCCGGCGATGGACGAAGGCTGGACGCGCTGGATACTTGATAGCTACGTCTGGAC
>JAIVJC010000056.1:0-20459 GCA_020200235.1 Acidobacteriota bacterium
CTCCAAGTCGGTCTCGCTCGACGACGCTGACTCGCCGCACGAGATCGCGAGTAAGAATTTAGACCCCTCGCAGGAGCACGACGGGCGCGAGCTGCGCGCCCTGGTGCGCCAAGCCGTCTCGCGCCTCGGCGAGCGGGCGGCGGCGGTCTTCGCGCTCCGCTACTTCGAGGGCTACGACAACCAGGAGATCGCCGAAATCCTCGGCACCTCGCAGATGGTCGTCGCCGTCACACTGCACCGCGCACGCACGCGCCTGCGCCGAGAGATCGGCGAATACATGGAGAAGCATCATGAAGCGTAATCATCAAGAACTCGACCGCATCCTCGACGACACGCTCTCCGGCATCCGCCGCGAGCGCGCCGATCAGAAGACCGCCGACACCGCCGCCTCGCGCGTCTGGGCGCGCGTCTCGGCGGAAGCCGCGGGGCTCCCGGAAGTGCTCGTCGCGCCCTCGCGCGAGGTCGAGCAGATCAGCGGCTGCCCCGACTACCGCTCGCTCATCCCGGCTTACGTCCGCGGGCAGTTGAGCCCCGCGCGCCGTCTGCTTCTCGAAGATCACACGCACGAGTGCATCCCCTGCCGCAAGTCTCTGCGGGAGGCGCGCACGGGCGTGCGCACCACGTCGGTGCGCGCCAAGAGGCGCGAGAGCCGCTGGACCCTGACGCCCGCGTGGCGCATGGCGATGGCGGCGTCCTTCGTCGCCGTCTTCGGCTTCGCCGCCTACTTCGTCGCGCAGAAGTTCGACTGGACGGGCAACACGCTCGCCGCGACTCTGGAGAACGCCAACGGCGCGATCTACAAGGTGACGGGGACGGGCGTGACCGTCGTCCAGCCGGGCGAGAAGATCAAGAAGGGCGAGCACGTCCGCGCGGCGAAGGACTCTTCGGCGGTCTTGAAGCTCGCCGACGGCTCGATGGTCGAGCTGCGCGAGCGCTCGGAGTTCTCCGTCACGGAGAACGCGCAGGGGACGACCATCAACCTGGAGCGCGGCGACGTGATCGTCGAAGCCGCCAAGCAGATCAAGCGCCACCTCTTCGTCTCGACGCCGGACTCGCTCGTCTCCGTGACGGGCACCACCTTCGCCGTCGCCAGCGGCACGAAGGGCTCGCGCGTCTCCGTGGTCGAGGGCGAAGTCCGCTTCAACCACGCGAGCAAGGAGAGCGTCCTGAAGCCCGGCGATCAGGGCGTCTCGTCGATGGCCATCGAGCGCGTACCCGTGGCGCAGGAGATCGCCTGGAGCCGCAACGCGGCGAAGTACGCCAGCGTCGTCACGCAGCTCACGGCGCTGCGCCACGATCTGAACCAGAAGATCGCGCGCCCCGGCGTGCGCTACTCCTCGCGCTTCCTCGACATCGTGCCCGACAACACGGTCGTCTACGCCGCGCTGCCCAACATCAGCCAGCAGCTCGCCGAGTCGCACAAGATCATGCGCGAGCGCATCAGCCAGAACCCGGCGCTCGCCGAGTGGTGGGGCAAGAACCACCAGGGCGGCGGCGCGATGGACGACCGTGTCATCGAGCGCGTGCGCGAGTTCGGCTCCTACCTCGGTGACGAGATCGTGGTCGCCGCCGGGATGGACGCGAAGGGCGAGCCGGGCGACATCGTCGTGCTCGGCGAACTGAAGGACGCCGCGGGCTTCCGCGCGTTCGCCGAAAAACAGCTCGCGGAGATGACGAAGGACAACACGGGCGCCTCCCACGTCAAGTTCATCGACGACCCGCTCACGGCCGTGGCGACCGAAGACGCGGCGAAGAACGCTAACGCCGCCGTCGCGAAGGTCGAGACAGGCGCCGGCGCGGCGAAGAAGACCGTCGCGGGCAAGCTCGCGAAGACCGCGCCGCGCAGGGAAGAGCTCTACGTCTGGGTCGCGAACGATCTCTTCGTCGCCTCGCCGAAGCTCGACGCCATGCGCTCTCTCGAAACCAACCTCAAGACGCCGGGATCGGGCGGCTTCGTCGGCGGATCGTTCCACCAGCGCCTCTCCCAGGTTTACAAAGAGGGCGCGGGGCTCATCGTCGCCGCCGACCTCGAAAAGATCGTCGGTCAGGCTTTGCAGCGCGAAGAGGGCTCGAAGCCCGACGGCGAGCGGCGGATGGAAGGCTTCCGCCAGCTGGGGCTGTTGAGCCTCAAGCACTTCGTCGTCGAGCAGAAGGACGTCAACGCGAAGACGCAGAGCCGGGCGGTGCTGACCTTCAACGAGCCGCGCCGCGGCATCGCCTCGTGGCTCGCCGCGCCGGGTCCCATGGGCGCGCTGGAGTTCGTCTCGCCGAACGCCAACGTCGCGACCGCCTTCGTCGTCAAGGAGCCCGCGCTTTTGGTCGATGACCTCTTCGGCTTCATGGAGACGGTCGCGCCCGACGTGCGCAAACAGTTCCGCGACATCGAGGCGCAGCAGGGCTTCGACATCAAGCGCGACTTCGCGGCGCCCCTCGGCGGCGAGTTCGCCTTCGCCATCGACGGACCGCTCCTGCCGACGCCCTCCTGGAAGATGGTGCTCGAAGTCTACGACCAGCCGAAGCTGCAACAGACGTTCGAGCGCGCCGTCGAGAAGCTGAACGGCTTCGCCGCGCTGCACGGGCAGAAGGGCCTGGCTTGGGAGAACGTGACCGAGGGCGCGCAGACTTACTACCGCTTGCGCTCGGTGGACTTCGGCTTCGAGGTGAACTACACCTACTCGAACGGCTACATGATCGTCGCGCCGACGAAGGCGATGCTCCAGCTCGCTTTGCAGTACCGCGAGTCGGGGACGACGCTTCTGAAGTCGCAGCGGTTCACGTCGTCCCTCCCCGAGGACGGCAACGCGAACTTCTCGGCGCTCCTGTATCACGACCTCGCGCCGCTCATGCAGCCCATCGCGGACAAGATGTCCGGCATGGGTCAGGGGATGCCGGAAGAGCAGCGCAAGGCGCTCGCGGCGTTCGCCGCCGACACGCCGCCGACCTTGGCTTACGCCTACGCGCAGGGCGACCGCATCACCATCGCCGCCAACACCGAGGGCGGTCCCTTCGGGCTCAGCACGGGCAGCATCCTCGGTCTGCCGAACGCCTTCGCCATGCAGCACATCCTGATGCAGGCGATGGGCGGCCGTGGGATGGAGGGTCACTCGAAGTCGGTGGACGCCAAAGTCCACACGATAGAGAGGAAGGTGAGGGAGATGGAGGAGCGCGCGAAGGCTTCAGAGAAGAGCGCGCCGAAGAAGTAAGTGTACGGTTAAACCTTTCGGCGGGCGGCTCGCGTTCGCGCGTGTTCCGCCCGCCGAATTTTTTTCCGGAAGTCCGTCGAGGAGGGGAGATTTGAAACGCCTGCTGCTCGCCTGCGCCGTCGCCGCGGTCGGACTCGTCTTGTGCGTCGCGGTCTACAGGTACGGGGCAGATGTGCGCGCGACCTACGACGGCGAGAACGCGCTCGCCTTCGCAGTCGCGGGCGGATCGCTCGGCAGGCTCTCGGACATCGACCGCGCCGCCACGCACCCGTGCCCGTTGGAGACGGTCAAGCTGCTGTTGGAGAGGGCGCCCGATCTCGGCATCAAGCGCAGCGTGCTCAACCGCTCGATGCTCTACGTCGTGAAGAAGAAGTGCCCCGACGTGGCGCGGCTGCTCGAAGGGCGCAAGCCCCCGGCGCTGCCAGCGCCCGGAGGGCGCAACGCGCAGGCGTCCGCCGCCGAGGGCGGCGCGCGGCGTTAACTCAGATCAAGGAGAACACGTCTCGTGAGAAGACGAAGCCTCGCACTCTCGTCCATTCTCGTGCTCGACCGGCAGTGAGGCGGCGGCGTCGAGACGTCTCGACGCCGGTCGCGGCGCGCGTCGTGATCCTTCGACGAGTGTCGAGAAACATTCGGCGCGCGTCGTGAACAAAACGATCCCGGTGATCGTTACACAACTGCGAAGGCAGGAAGACGATGAAGCTCGCACTCTCAGCACTGGTCTCCTGGCTCGCCTCGCTCGCGAGCATCATGGCGTCGTTCGTCGCGGGCGGCGAGCCCTTCAGCCGCGCCGACCTCCTCGGCTTCGGCACCATGTCGCTCGCGCTCACCATTCTGATGATCGCGCTCCTCTACCTGCCGGGGCTCTTCCTGCTCAAGCGCAGGCTTGCGGGGGTGGAGCCAGCCGTGATATTCCCACTCGTCGCGGGAGTCGCGCTGAACGTCCCGGCGTTCCTCCTGCTCGCTTACCTGTCGGACAGGACGCTCGTCTCCGAGGAGGCGCGCACCTTCGCGCTCGCGGTTCTCTTCGCGGGCGTCACGTTCGGCCTCGGCTTCGTCTGGAGCCAGCGCGCCAGAGTTTCTCAGCGCGCCAGAGTCTCTCCGGCGCGCCCCTGAATCCTGACTGTTACTCAAGCGGCGGCGCACACACGGTTCACACGCATGACACCTGTAATCGAACTCGACGGGCTCGGCGTCACCTTCGGCAAGCGGCGAATCCTCAGAGACCTGCGCGGCGCGCTCTCGGGCCGCGCCATCGGTCTTTTGGGTCCGAACGGCGCGGGGAAGACGACGCTCATCCACACGCTGCTCGGCTTCTACGAGCCCTCCGCCGGCACGGCGCGCATCTTCGGGCAGGACATCTCGCGGGAGGCGAAGGCGGTGCGCGCGCAGGTGGGCTACATGCCGGAGCGCGACTCCTTCATCGCCAAGATGTCTTGCGTCCACTTCGTCCGGCTGATGGCTGAGCTCTCGGGCATCCCCTCGGACGCGGCTCTGGAGCGCGCGCACGAGGCGCTCTTCTACGTCGGGCTCGGGGAGGCGCGCTACCGCAACATCGAGACCTACTCGCTCGGCATGAAGCAGCTCGCCAAGCTCGCGCAGGCGATCGTTCACGGGCCGAAGCTGATCGTCCTCGACGAGCCGACCAACGGGCTCGACCCGCCGACGCGCCAGCGCATGATCAACCTGATCCGCGAAATCCGCGACACGGGTCGCGCGCGCATCCTGCTCTCGTCGCACCTGCTGCGCGACGTCGAGGAGTGCTGCGACGAGATACTCGTCTTGAAGGACGGCTGGATCGCGGCGAACTGCAACCTCGAGGAGGAGCGCAAGGCGAACCGCAAGTTCATCGAGCTGGAGACGCGCGGCGGCGACCGCGCCTCGTTCGCGGAGGCGATCGGGCGGCTCGGCTGCGAGTACGCGCTCTCCGGCGAGCGGCGCATCAAGCTCGTCATGCAGGAGGGCATCGAGATCGGCGATCTCTACAAGCTCGCGAGCGAGAGGGACGTGCAGATCAGGCGCCTCAACTACAAACGCGACTCGCTCGAAGACATCTTCCTGAAGGCGATGGAGGGCGAAGAGGGCGGCTTCGCGATGGGCGCGAACGCCGCCGGCGCCGCGGCGGCGAAGGGGAGGGGCGGCAATGGCAGTCTACGAGCATAGCTACCGGCAGTACGAGGGGCGTCTGACGCCGGAGTGGTCGCGCTTCCTCGTCATCCCGCGCCACGCCTACCGCGACGTGTTCCGCTCGAAGCTCTTCGTCGCGTTCTTCGCGGCGTGCTTCATCTACCCGCTCGTCTCGGCGATCATCCTCTACCTGCACCACAACGTGAACGCCATCGCGCTGCTGAAGATCAACGTGCGCGAGCTGGTGCCGATCAACGCCTCCTTCTTCCACTACTACGTCACGTTCCAGTGCGGGCTCGCCTTCTTCCTGAACCTGCTGGTGGGACCGCCCTTGATCTCGCGCGACATGGCGAACAACGCCGTCCCGCTCTACCTCTCGCGCCCGTTCTCGCGCGCCGAGTACGTGCTGGGGAAGATGAGCGTGCTCGTGCTCCTGCTCTCGCTCGTGACGTGGGTGCCGGGCTTGCTGCTCTTCCTCTTCCAGTCGTACCTGGAAGGGATCGGCTGGATGTGGTCGAACCTGTGGATCGCGGGCGCGATCTTCATCGGCTGCATGGTCTGGATCGTGATGCTCGCGCTCATCGCGCTCGCCGTCTCGGCGTGGGTCAAGTGGCGGGTGGTGGCGAGCGGCGCGCTCCTGGGGCTGTTCTTCATCCCGTCGGCGTTCGGCGAGATCGTCAACGGGCTGTTCCTGACGAGAGCCGGGCACCTGATCAGCTTCGGCGCGCTGATGAACAACATCTGGCTCGGACTCTTCGGCCTCTTCGTCCGGCAGACCGGGCACATCCGCGGCACGCGCACCGACATGTTCCGCGACCGCGAGTTCATCGACATCGTGCTCATCGAGCCGCCGCTCTGGGCTTCGTGGCTCGTGCTCGCGCTCGCCTGCGCGTTCTTCCTCTGGCTGCTGATGCGCAAGGTGCGCGCCTACGAGGTGGTGAAATGACGACCGAGATGACCGCGCAGGCGGCGCGCGCGACGCCCGCCCCCGCCCCCGCCGCGGCGGCGGTCGCGCCCGACAAGCTGATCGTCTTCGACGACGTGTCGAAGTTCTACGGCGAGATACTCGGCGTCAACCGCGTGAGCCTGTCGATCACTTCGGGCATCACGAGCCTCGTCGGTCCGAACGGTTCGGGCAAGACGACGCTGATGAATTTGATGACGGGCTTGCTCCGCCCCACGCGCGGGACGATCAGCGTGCTCGGCACGAAGCCGTCCGAGCCGGAACAGCTCTTCCGCAAGGTCGGCTACTGCTCGCAGTTCGACTCGTTCCCGCGCGGCGCGACCGGCAGGGAGTTCATCTCCTCTTACTTGAGCGTCCACGGCTACACGCGCGACGAGGTGAACGATCTGACCGACGCCGCGCTCGACCGCGTCTCGATGACGGAGGCGGCGGATCGCAAGGTCGCCGGCTACAGCAAGGGCATGCGCCAGCGCATCCGCCTCGCGCAGTCCATCGCGCACAACCCGCGCGTGCTCATCCTCGACGAGCCTTTGAACGGGCTCGACCCGATGGCGCGCGCCGAGATCATACGCCTCTTCCGCCAGCTCGCCGACGCGGGGCTCTACCTCATCATCTCCTCGCACATCCTGCACGAGGTGGACATGATGTCGGACGGCGTCATCCTCCTGCACAACGGCTACGTCGTCGCCGAGGGCGACGTGCATGGCGTCAGAGAGGAGATCGAGGAGCACCCGATGCAGGTCTTGATCCGCTGCGACCGGCCGCAGTTCTTAGCCGCGCGGCTCTTCGAGCACGAGTCGACGGTCGAAGCGCGTGTCCACGACGACCGGCAGGGCCTCTTCGTCAAGACGCGCCGGCCCGACGACTTCTACCTGCTCCTGAACCGCTACGTGACGGAGAACGGCTTGCGCGTCGAGTCGGTCGCCCCGGCGGACGACGATCTGAACGCCGTCTACCAATACTTGATCAGTTCGGACGGGGGGCGTGTAAAATGAGCGCGACCGTAGAAGCGAGGGAGAGGTTAAACGCCTTGGGACACACCGCACAGCTCCCCTGGTCGCTCTGGGGGCGACAGGTCGCGGCCGTCATGCGGCTCGAGCTCAGGAAGAACTTCCTGAGCCGCCGCTCGCTCCTGCTCTACCTGCTGGCGGGGACGCCCATCGCGCTCATCGCGATGCTCAACGTCTTCCCGCCGCCCGCCAACGAGTTCAACGACTTCTCGCTCCTGAGCGTGATGTACGCGGCGATCTACAACGGGCTCATCCTCCGCACGCTCCTCTTCTTCGGCTGCGCGTGGGTCTTCATGAACCTCTTCCGCGGCGAGGTGGTCGACCGCAGCCTCCACTACTACTTCATGACGCCCGCGCGCCGCGAGGTGCTGGTGGTGGGCAAGTACCTGTCGGGGCTCGTGACGACGGTCGTCATGTTCGGCGTCTCGACCGTCGGCTCGATGATCCTGCTCTACTTCGTGCGCTTCTACAGCCAGAGCGCGCGCTACTTCTTCGACGGGCCGGGCTTGCGCCAGATGCTCGTCTACCTCGGCATCACGACGCTGGCGTGCGTCGGCTACGGCGCGGTCTTCCTCATCATCGGGCTCTTCTTCCGCAACCCCGTGATCCCCGCGCTCGTCCTCTACGGCTGGGAGTGGATCAACTTCCTGCTCCCGCCGCTCCTGAAGAAGCTCAGCGTCATCCACTACCTCCACTCGCTCGCGCCCGTACCGATGAGCGAGGGACCCTTCGCCGTGCTGGCGGAGCCGACGCCCGCGTGGCTCTCCGTGCCGAGCCTCTTCGTCTTCACGCTCGCCGTGCTCGCGCTCGCCAGCCTCTACATCCGCCGGATGGAGATCAGCTACGCGGGCGAGTGAGACCGAGCTCGCGCGGGCGAGCAGTAGCGCGTAGTCGATTGAGCCCGCGACAGCGGGCGATAGAGCGTAGCCCACGGCTCGCGCCGTGGGCTACGCTCTTTCGTGCCTACGGCACTCGCCAGGCAATCGTGCTCGCCGCGATGCACTTTACGCCGACACTTCAACTTTCCATTGCTTCTCCGATAACCGCTCCGTCGTGATCTCGACATCGAGGAACATCTTGATGATCTCGATGTTCGTCGTCGTGTGCGACGATAATTCTCCGGTGACGAACGAGCCGCCGCCCGCCAGCGCCAACGGGATGAGCAACTGATCCGCGAGGTGCTCGCCGACGGGCGCGCGGTCGGCGAGATAATTTTCGACCTCGGCGACGGCGCGCCCGGCGATGATCTCGGCGCGCACGCCGCGCTCGCCCACGCCCGTGAAGAGCTCGGTCAGTCGCTCGCCCTCCATCTCCAGCGTCAGCACGTTGCCGGGGCTGAGCGCGTTGTCGCTTGTCTCGACCTGCAGCTCATCGCCCTCCCAGCCGAGCCGTTCGCGCACGACCGAGAGCTCGCGCTCGCCGACCGAGGGCGGGAGCTTGACGCACAGCGAGCGCGCGAGCCTGCGCCGGATGAGCCCGCGCTCGGTGATGTCGAGACGCCTGCGCTCGCCGGTCGGCTCGATGAGGACGGTGAGTTTGCCGCCGCCCGGCGGGTAGAAGCCGTAGCGCACGAGATCGATCTCAACGCGGGGACCCGTGCGGCGCACGAGCGGCAGGAAAGTTTTCGCGAGGAAGTCGTAGGGCGGCGCGTGGACGTTGTGCGTGCCGCCTTCGAGCGTGACGAGGCTCGGATCATTCGCGATCATCAGCGGCGGCAGCACCGTCTGGAGGACGAGCGTCGTCGAGGCGGATGATCTGCCCGCCGCCCTCGCCGTATGAGCCGTCGATGGTGATCATCAGACGCGGCTTCGCCTCTCCGGCTCTTACCCTTCACGCGTGACGCTCAGGCGAGCGCGGCGAGCGCGGGCGCGCACGCGAGCGCGAGGAACGCCGCGAGAGTGTCGCCCGCCGACTGGGCGTCCGCCGCCGCCGCCGCGCCGTCGCGCGCGAGGCGGACGCGCTGGATGCGTAAGCCCTCGACGTGCTCGACGGTGAAGCGCGCGCCGTCGTGCTCCACCGTCTCGCCGACTTTGAGCATGTGCCCGGAGCGCGCCATCAGGAACCCCGCGAGCGTCGTGTAGCTCTCGCCTTCGGGGAGCGCGAGGTCGAACCGCTGGTTCGCGTCGCGCACCGCCAGCATCCCGTCGAGCAGATAAGTACCGTCGGGCTGCTCACTGATCTGCGCGCGCGTCTCCTCGTCGTACTCGTCGTCGATCTCGCCGACGATCTCTTCGAGCAAATCCTCCAGCGTGAGGATGCCCTCGACGCCGCCGTACTCGTCGGAGACGAACGCGAAGTGGACGCGCCCCGCCTGCATCTGCGCGAGCGCCGCGCCGAGCGTCGCCGAGGCGGGGATGTAGGCGGGCTTGCGCGCGACGCGCGCGAGGTCGAACCCCTCCGCGCTCACCTGCCCCATGTCCAAATCTTTCCTGAAGAGCACGCCGACCACGTCGTCGAAACGCTCGCGGTAGACGGGCAGGCGCGAGTAGCCGGTCGCGCGGAACGCCTCGCGCACCTCTCCGAGCGTGGCGTCGGCTGGCAGCGCGTGCACCTGCGTGCGCGGGATCATCGCCTCGCGCACCTGCGCGTCGCCGAACTCGAAGACGCGCTCGATCATCTGCCGCTCCTTCTCCTCGATGTGGCCGCCGCGCTCCGAGGCGGCGACGATCTGCCGCACCTCCTGCTGCGTGTAGCTGGCGCCGTGCGCGTCCTTCGCCGTCAGACCGAAGAGGCGCACCGTCCGCTCGCTGGCGCGGTCGAGGGCGCGCACCGGGAGGCGGAAAATTTTGTAGAAGAGTTGCATCGGCGCGGCGGAGGCGAGCGCGACGCGCTCGGCGCGCTCCAGCCCGAGCAGCTTCGGAGCCTGCTCGCCGAGCACGATGTGGAGCGTGGTGATGACGGCGAAGGCGACGAAGAGCGAGATGACGTGCAGCACCGTCGGGGAGACGCGGCCCGCCAGCGGTCCTTCGAGCAGGCGCGCGACCGCGGGCTCGCCGAGCCAGCCGAGCGCGAGCGAGGCGAGCGTGATGCCGAGCTGCGCCGCCGAAAGGTAGGCGTTCAGATCGCCCAGCACGGCGAGCAGCCTCCGCGCGCGCCTGTCGCCCGCTTGCGCCTGCGCCTCCACGCTCGCGCGGCGCACGCTCACGAAAGCGAACTCGGCGGCGACGAAGAAGCCGTTGAGGAAGACGAGCAGCAGGATGACGAAGATGTTCAGGGCGATGATCATGATCGTCTTTATCTTACGACACTCCGCCGCCTGACGAAAATTCGGGCGCGACCAGACGGGCGGTGAACCCGCGGAAGCGCGTTCGCCGTTCGCGCGCGCGCTGTTGTAACCTGAGAGGCGTGACGGTCGGGAAACAGACGGTGCTGCGCTTCGACGCCGGGACGCTCGTGCTCGACGGCGTCGGGCGCGAGGCGGGCGACGCTCTGCCGCCGCAGTTCCGCTGGGACGAGCGCGTGCTGCGCTGGCGCGCCCCCGCTATCTCTTACCGCCACGTCGTCAAGGACTTCGTCGCGCGCCGCGTCGCCTTCGAGGATCGGGCGCGCTCGTACGATCGCTTCGACTTCGAGACGAAGTTCGCCGTCGAGCCGCGGCCCTATCAGGAGGAGGCGATCCGCGAGTGGGAGCGCAATGATCGGTGCGGCGTGGTGGTGCTGCCGACGGGGGCGGGCAAGAGCCTCGTCGCGCAGATGGCGATCGAGCGGGTGAAACGTTCGACGCTCGTCGTCGTGCCGACCATCGATCTGATGAACCAGTGGTACGACCTGCTGCTCACGTCGTTCCGCGCCGAGGTGGGTCTCGTCGGCGGCGGGTTCTTCGAGCTGGGCGCGCTGACGGTGACGACCTACGCCTCGGCGTTCCGCTTCATGGAGCGGCTGGGCGACAGGTTCGGGCTCGTCATCTTCGACGAGTGCCACCACCTGCCGAGCGGCAGCCACCGCTACGCCGCGGAGTTCTCGCTCGCGCCGTTCCGGCTCGGGCTCTCCGCCACGCCCGACCGCGCCGACGGCGGCGAACAGCTACTCGAAGAGTTGATCGGGCCAATCGTCTCCCGCCGCGAGGCGCGCGAGATGGCGGGCGAATATTTGTCGGACTACTCGGTCGTGCGGCTGAGAGTCGAGCTGCCGGCGGGTGAGCGCGCCGCCTACGAGCGCGAGCGCGCCGTCCTGTACGACTTCCTGCGCGAGAAAAACATCAGGCTCGGCGGCGCGCTGGGCTGGCAGCTCTTCATCGCCGCGAGCGCGCGCTCGACCGAGGGGCGTCGCGCGATGCTCGCCTACCGAGAGTCGCGGCGGATCGCTCTGGGGACGGAGTCGAAGCTGGGAGTCCTGGCGGAACTATTGCGGCGTCACAGGCGCGAGCGCGTGCTGGTGTTCACGGCGGAGAACGAGATGGTCTACCGCATCTCGGAGCGGTTTTTGATCCCCGCCATCACGCACGAGACGAACGTGAAGGAGCGGCGGGCGTGGCTCGAAGCCTTCAACAAGGGGGAGGTGCTCGCTTTGGCGACCTCGAAAGTTTTGAACGAGGGCGTGAACATCCCAGAGGCTTCGGTCGCGGTCGTGCTGTCGGGCTCGGGCTCGGCGCGCGAGCACGTGCAGCGGCTGGGGCGCATCCTGCGCAAGGTCGAGGGCAAGGAGGCTGTGCTCTACGAGGTGGTCACGGCGGGCACCTCCGCGTCTGCGGCGGTGAACCTGAGATCGTCGAACACTCAACGTGAGTTGTAATCAATGTTAACCGCCGACCTCGCTTTGAGCTGGCAGCGCGGCGACGAGATCAAGCCGCGCCTGCTGAACGCCGCAGACCCGCGCCGCCTGCGCGAGGCGCAGACGCTCGTCACGCTCTTCAAGGAGCACGTCGGGCGCGCGCGCGGCGAGCTCGACCGCGCGATCGGCGAGTACGCGGGCACGGGGACGGACTACCGCGTCATGCGCGGGCTGACGAAGCTGCTCACGGATCGCTGCGAGTTCGCGAACGCCGCCGCCTTCGATCCGGTCGCCGCGCGCCGCGCGCTGTTCCTGAAGGCGAGCGCGTCGCACCCGGTCGCCGGAGACGAGCGAGAGAGGATCGCGTCCGAGGTCGCAACCGAGTTGGGGTGCGCGGCGGAGGATTTGCTGCCGGGTCTCTACTCCGATCTGGAGGCGCGGCAGCGGCTCGTCGAGTTCGAGGAGATCGCCGCCGGCGATCTCGTCGACCGCTACAACGTGGCGCAGGCGCAGGCGCTGCTCTACAGGTGCACGGGGATGCGTCTGAAAGTTAGACGGCAGGGCGCGGAAGGGTATCGCGAGCTGTTCGGCGCGATCAAGGCGCACAGGCTGATCCACTCGGTGAAGGGGAGCCCCGACGAGGGTTACGAGATCAAGCTGGACGGCCCCGCGTCGCTCTTCCACCGCTCGCAGAAGTACGGCGTGCAGATGGCGGTCTTCCTGCCAGACCTGCTCGCGTGCCAACACTGGGAGATGAGCGCCGAGATCGAGACGCGGCGCGGCGCGGCCGTTTTCGAGCTGAAGAGCGATGGGCACGGGCTGCGAACCACAGGCGCGGGGCTGGTCGGCTACCAGAACCCCGTGCGCGAGAAGTTGATGGAGGGCTGGCAGAAGTTCGACAGCGCGTGGACGCTCGAACCGAGCAGCGAGGTGATCGATCTGGGCGAGACGGCGTTCGTGCCAGACTTCGCGCTGCGCCACCCGGACGGAGAGATCGTCCACCTCGAAATTTTAGGTTTCTGGACTCCGGAACACCTGGCGGAGCGCCTGCGAGAGTTCGAGCACGCGGGCGTGAAAAACTTTTTACTAGCCGCCTGGGAGGAGCTGCGCGGGAGCCGCGAGCCGTTCGTCAAAGAGACGGCGAACGTCGTCGTCTTCAAGCGCACGCTCGACCCGGCGGCGGTCGAGTGGGCGGCGGAGAAGTTGATCGTGAATGAGCAATTAGAGCGAGAGCGATTGGTGAAGGGACGACAACGCGAAAGTCAAACGGACACCGCATGAAAACTTACAACCTGTGCCTGCTCGGCTTCGGCAACGTCGGTCGCGCCCTCGCGCGCCTGCTCGCCGTCAAGTCTGAAGAGATGCGCGTCGGGTTCGGCGTCGAGTGGAAGATCACGGGCGTGGCGAGCCGCCGCCTCGGCTGGGCGGTCGCGCCCGAAGGCTTCGACGTGGAGAAGCTGCTCGCGGGCGAGGTCGAGTCGCGTGTCTCGCCCGCGCCGCAGGGCGTGCGCGCGTGGCTCGCGGCTGCCGGCGCGGACGTGATGTTCGAGACCACTTCGCTCGAACCTCACACGGGGCAGCCCGCGGTCGGACACGTCCGCGCGGCTTTGGAAGCGGGCGCGCACGCCGTCACGGCGAACAAGGGCGCGGTCGTGCACGGCTACGAAGAGTTGTCGCAGCTCGCGCGCGCGCGCGGGCGCAAATTTTTATTCGAGGCGACCGTGGCGGACTGCCTGCCGGTCTTCTCGATGTTCCGCGAGTCGCTGCCCGCCGCGCGGCTGCTCTCTTTCCGCGCCGTCCTCAACTCGACGACGACCGTCATCATCGAAGAGATCGAGCGCGGGCGTAACTTCCAGGAGGGCGTCGAGCGCGCGCAACTGATGGGCATCACGGAGACCGACCCGTCTTACGACGTGGACGGCTGGGACGCAGCCGTCAAAGTCTGCGCGCTCGCGACCGTGCTGATGAGAGAGCCGCTGAAGCTCGGAGAGGTGGAGCGCGAGGGCGTCCGCCACCTCGACGCGATGCGCGTGAGAGCGGCGCGCGAGGAGGGGAGACCCTACAGGCTCGTCAGCCGCGCGTGGCGCGACGGCGGCGGGGGGAAATTGCGCGGGAGCGTGCGACCCGAACAGTTGGAGCAGGGCGATCCGTTCGCGGCGCTCGGCGGATCGTCGCTCGCGATCCGCTTCGCGCTCGACGTGCTGCCCGGCTTGACAATCGCCGCGCACGAACCGAACCTCCAGAGCACGGCTTACGGGCTGCTCGCGGACTTCATCAACGCCGCGCGCGGCGACGAGAGGGGGGAGGGCAGATGATCAACGTTCGCAGGGCGTCCGAGCGCGGCCACTTCGACTTCGGCTGGCTAGGCACCTACCACACGTTCTCTTTCGGCGACTACTACGACCCGCGGTTCATGGGCTTCCGATCCTTGCGCGTCATCAACGAGGACTTCGTCCACCCGGCGCATGGGTTCCCGACGCACCCGCACCGCGACATGGAGATCGTCACCTACGTCCTCGAAGGCGCGCTCAAGCACCGCGACAGCATGGGGAACGGCTCCGTCATCCGCCCCGGCGACGTGCAGCGCATGAGCGCGGGCACGGGCGTGCGCCACAGCGAGGCTAACGAGTCCGAGACGGAGTCGGTTCACCTTTTGCAAATCTGGATCATGCCCGCGGAGTACAACATCGCGCCCGGCTACGAGCAGAAGTTCTTCGGTGATGAAGAGAAGCGCGGTCGCCTCCGCCTCATCGCCTCGCGCGACGGGCGCGACGGCTCGGTGACGATCCACCAGGACGCGAGCGTCTACGCGGCTGTGCTCGACCCGGAGCAGGAGGTGACGCACGAACTCGCTGCCGGGCGCGGCGCGTGGCTGCAAGTGGCGCGCGGCGCGGTCGAGCTGAACGGGCAGGCTCTCGGTCAGGGCGACGGCGCGGCGGTGAGTGAAGAGGGAAGTTTGACCATCACCGGGCGCGAGCCCGCCGAAGTTTTGTTGTTCGATCTGAACTAGAGTCGGAACCGCCTGCCGCAAGCGGGCGGGAGATGACATTGCGGAATGCGGAATGCGGAATGCGGAATGCGGATTGAGAAGGATTGACTCATTTAGTCATTGATCCACTGAGCCATTGACTAAAATGGCTCAATGGATCAATCCCCCTAATCCGCATTCCGCATTCCGCAATCTACAATCGGGAGACCCCGCCCGCTTGCAGCAGGCGGTTCCGACAAGAAAAGCGGCGCGTTGAATCATCAACGCGCCGCTTCTTTCTTTCGCTCACCAAGAAGCTAGACCAGCTTGAACTTCTGCACGCGGAGCAGGTGGCGCAGCTTCATGCGCGCCTTGTGCAGTTGCGACTTGGAAGTCCCGACCGAGCAGCCCAGCAGTTGCGCGATCTCCTCGTGCTCGTGCCCCTCCACGTCGTGGAGGACGAAGACCGTGCGGTAGCCGGGCGGGAGCTTCGCGACGGCGTTGTCGAGGGCGATGCGGTCGACGACCGGCATCCGGCGCGCGTCCTCCGTCCCCTTGACGACCTGGACGGGCGTCTCGCCGTCGTCGGTCGTCTGCTCCATGCGGACGCCCTTCTTGCGGAAGTGCATCAAGACCTGGTTGACGGTCATCCGGTGCAGCCAGGTGGTGAACGCCGACTCGCCGCGGAAAGAGCCGATCTTGCGGAAGAGCTGGATGAAGACTTCCTGCGACAAGTCTTCCGCCTCGGGGACGTTGCCCGTCATGCGCAGGCAGAGGGAATAGACGCGGCGGTTGTGCCGCAGGTAGAGCTCTTCGAAGGCAGTCATGTCGCCCTCCGCGGCGCGGCGCGTGAGCGCGTGGTCGGTGGCGGGCTGAGCGTCCTGCGCCGCCGCCTTTTCCCTGCGACCCGCGCTCTCGAAAATGGGGAATATGGTTGCCTCTGTGGTCATGCCGGACTTCTGAGCAATCGCGGTGCCACGAGGCGCGGGGCGCGGGCACGAAAAGACCGCCGTAAATTCGACGAAAAAGAGGGGCTTAGGGCTCCCCGCCGGCAGCCCTACGATATCGGGCACGCCCCGACGAAACCGTGTAGCAATTGGGTTAAGAGACGGACTGTTGACTGATGTTGACCCACGGGGCGAGGTAAAGCGGAGAGGTCTGGTGAGGAGGCGCGCGTGATCAGTTCTTTCCGGCGGGCGGTCGCGTGCGCGCGTAGAAGGTGACGCGCAGATCGTCTCCGAGCGCGCGCGACTCGCGCGCTTCGAACCCGGCGAGGAAGTCGGGCGGCATGAACGTGTCCGCGCCCTCGACGGTGAGCGGAACTTCGGTGACGATCCACTCGTCGATCTCCGGCATGAAGGCTCGGAAGATCTGTTCGCCCCCGATGACGAAGAGGTGGCAGCCGAGGTACGGCGCGAGCGAGAGGGCTGACTGCCTGTCCTTCAGCGTGACGACGCCCGGCTGCTCTTCGATCTCCAGGCTCCGGCTCAGCACGACGTTCAGCCTGCCGGGCAGAGGCTTTTTAAGAGACTCCCACGTGCGCCGACCCATCACGCAGACGTTGCCAGTCGTCTGCGCCTTGAAGAATTTCAGATCGGTGGAGTAGTGCCAAGGGAGCCGACCGCCTTTGCCGATGGCGCCGTTCCTGTCTATCGCGACGATGCCGATGATTGCCATGAATGAAAGCTGATAGCCGTTAGCGATTAGCCGTTGGCAAAACCAAAACCGACGGAGCAGCCGAAGTGACCGCGCAGCCCGGCCTGTCGTCCTTTAGCTAACAGCTAACAGCTAACAGCTAACAGCTAACAGCTAACCGCTCTCCTCAGACCGCGACGGGCGCGGGAATCTTCGCGTGCGACTGATAGCCGACGAGGTTCAGATCCTCGTAACTCATCGAGAGCAGACCTTCGAGCCCGCGCAGGCGACCCGCGTCGTCCCTGATCTCAAGCCGCGGCAGCGGCAGAGGCTCGCGCCTGAGCAGCTCCCCGACCTGTTCGAGGTGGTTCAGATAAATATGATAATCGCCGAGCGTGTAGACGAACTCGCCCGGCGTCAGACCGCAGGCGTGCGCGATCATGTGCGTCAGCAGCGCGTAGGAGCTGATGTTGAAGGGCACGCCGAGGAAGGCGTCCGCCGAGCGCTGGTAGAGCTGGCAGTGGAGAATCTTCCCCGACTCGACCTTGAACTGGAAGAGCGTGTGGCAGGGCGGGAGATCGACCTCTTCGCAGACGCGCGGGTCCCAGCCCGTGACGATCAGGCGGCGCGAGTTCGGGTGGCGCCCGATCTCCGAGACGAGCCGCGCGATCTGATCGACGCCGTCGCGCGCCGGGTAGCTGCCGCCGAACGAGCGCCAGAGGTAGCCGTAGACGGGACCCAGATCGCCCGCCGCGCGTTTGAAGCGGCGCGTGTGCTCCTCGTCAGCCCACTCCGCCCAGATGTCAACGCCGCGCGCGCGCAAGTTTGCCTCGTCGGTGTCGCCGGAAAGAAACCAGAACAGCTCCTCCGCAACCCAGCGGAACGGCACGCGCTTCGTCGTCACGATGGGGAAACCCTCGCGCAGGTCGAAGCGCGTCTGGAAACCGAAGTGGGAGATCGTGCCGATGCCCGTGCGGTCTTCGTGACGCGTGCCGCGAGTCAGAATCGATCTGAGGAGGTCGTGATATTGTTTCATTCTCGATGTAAAATTCGCGGCGCGAGCGGCAACGAACGTTACTCCCGTAACGGAAACACGCGCGCGGGTACATCTTAACTCAAAGGCTGCGGCGAAAGAAGACTGATGACGGTTCTCAGGATCACAGAGTACCCGGCGAAGGTCCTCGCCGAGGTGGGCGAGCCCGTGACGAAGTTCGACGCCGCGATGCGCAGGCTCTGCGAAGACATGTTCGAGACGATGTACGCGGAGGAGGGCGCGGGGTTAGCCGCCGCGCAGGTCGGCTTAGGATTGCGCCTCTTCGTGATGGACTACGTCGGCGTCAGGCTCGTCGCGGCGAACCCGGAGATGCTGAGCGCGGAGGGCGAGCAGCCGGGCGAAGAGGGCTGCCTCTCGGTGGGCAAGATTCACGCCCCGCTGCGCCGCGCCGAGCGCGTCCTGTTGCGCGCGCAGGACGTGGAAGGCAACTGGTACGAGCAGGAGGCGGAGGGTCCCGCCGCGCGCTGCCTCCAACACGAGACCGATCACTGCGACGGCAGACTCTTCATCACGCGCCTCTCGCCGCTCAAGCGCGAGATGGTCTTGAAGAAGTTTCAGAAGATGAAGAAGTAGTGCAGAACTTCAAGGCACGGGCTGCTGCTGCGAAAGGCAATGCACAGTGCCCATGCCCCAGACGAGGTCGGAGGCGGGGACGGGCGTGACGCGGCGCGTGGGGAAGAGGCTCTGGAGTATCTGGACGGCGCGCGCGTCGTTCGGGTGATCGAAGACGGGGGCGAGGACGACCGCGTTGGCGATGAGGAAGTTGGCGTAAGAAGCCGGGAGGCGACCGTCGCGCCCCTGGACGACGCCGGGCATCGGGAGCTGGACGACGCGGAAGGGGCGACCCTCGACGTCGGTCGCGCGCCGGAGTCGTTCGAGGTTGTCCTGCAGGAGCTTGTAATTCTCGTCCGCCGGATCGTCCTCGACGGCGCAGACGATCGTTCTCTCGTCCACGAAGCGCGCGATGTCGTCGACGTGACCGTCCGTGTCGTCGCCGACGATGCCTTCGCCGAGCCAGATGACCTTCGAGGCGTTGAGGTAGTCGCGCAGGTTGTGCTCGATGTCTTCGCGCGAGAGGTGCGGGTTGCGGTTGGGGTTCAGCAGGCACTGCTCGGTCGTCAAGACGGCTCCAGCGCCGTTCACGTCTATCGCGCCGCCCTCCATCACGATGCCGGGCTCGAAGCGCGGGACGCCGAGGATGGGCTCGAGCAGTTTCGGGATCGCGTCGTCGTGCTTGAGCGAGTCGTACTTGTCGCCCCAGGCGTTGAATATCCAGTCGTTGTAGGCGAGACGCCCGCGGTCGTCGATGAGGAAGTTCGGACCGTAGTCGCGGATCCACGAATCGACGGTCTCCAGCCTGACGAAGCGGACGTTCTCCGCGCCGGGGAACGCGAAGCGCGCGCGGACGGCGCGCTCGGCGGTCTCGTCGTCGACGAGCAGGTTGACGATCTCGTTCGGCGCGAGCGCGGCGATGATCTTGAGGAACGCCGCCTCGGCTTGCGGGACGCGCTCGACGAACGTCTCCGGGTCCTTGGGCCACGCGAGCCAGGTCGCCGTGTGCGGGTGCCACTCGGCGGGCATCCTGAAGCCGAGCTCGCGCGGGGTTTTAGGGTGGGAGGGGGGCGGCTGCGTCGTCATTTCGTCGCGGGCGATTCGAGGAAGCGGTGGCTGAGTCCCTGGTACGACTCGATGCGGCGGTCGCGCAGGAAGGGCCAGTTCTGCCGCGTGCGCTCGATTGCCGCGAGCGGGCAATCGACGACCAGAATCTCTTCGCGGTCTGCCGAAGCCTTCGCGATGACGCGCCCGAACGGATCGACGACGAACGACTGACCCCAGAACTGAAGGCTCCCCTCGCGACCCACGCGGTTCGCGACGACGACGTAGACGCCGTTGGCGATGGCGTGCGCGCGCTGGATGGTCTGCCACGCCTCGTGCTGCGCGTCGTTCATCTCCTGCTCCTCGTCGGGGAGCCAGCCGATGGCGGTCGGGTAGAAGAGGAACTGCGCGCCCGCAAGGGCTGTGAGCCGCGCGGCTTCGGGGAACCACTGGTCCCAGCAGACGAGCGCGCCGAGCTTGCCGTAAGCCGTGTCGTGCGAGGCGAAGCCGAGGTCGCCGGGCGTGAAGTAGAACTTCTCGTAGAAGAGCGGATCGTCCGGGATGTGCATCTTGCGGTACTTGCCCGCGACGCGGCCGTCGGTGTCGAGCAGGACGGCCGTGTTGTGATAGAGCCCCGGCGCGCGCTTCTCGAAGAGCGAGGCGACGATGACGACGTTCAGCTCACACGCTAACGCGCCCAGGCGCTCGGTCGAGTCGCCCGGGATCGGCTCCGCGAGCTTGAAGAGATCGATGTCTTCCTTCTGGCAAAAATACTGCGAGCGGAAAAGCTCCTGCAGGCAGACGACCTGCGCGCCCCGCCCCGCCGCCTCGCGCACGCGCGCGACGGCCTTCTCCATGTTCGGCTCCGGCTCCGGCTCGCACGTCATCTGCACGAGCCCGACGCGGACGCTCTCACTGTCCTTCCTGTTCGCCATGCGACGGAGTATAGCAAACGCGCGTGCGCGACTCACCCCCCGGCGCGGCGCGGTAAGGACTGCCGGCGCGCCCCTCCGCGTTTGAGTTTCCCGCCTTGCTGCTCTAATCTGTCGCCTTCAATCGCCAGGTTAGACTCGTGTGGGACGGAGCGTAACAACATGGCACGACTGGATCGCGTCGCGATGCCCTTCATCGTCATCGGGATCGGCTTACTCGCCATCGGCATGGCAGGCAGGCGCGCGTTCCTCTTCATCGG